>DBDD01000271.1 GCA_002293365.1 Christensenella sp. UBA941
GGGAGCGCACGCCGCGATTAAGAACATCGCTACTAATAATAGGGACGACAACTTCAAGAGCTTTTTCATTAGAATCCTCCAAAATTTAGTTTTTTGATTGTATTAACGTTTTGTGCAGATATAAGAATCACTATATATTATCATATATTTGTGCAACAATGTCTTTACACAATAATCCTGAAATTTTATAATATCGGCCACAAATAAAGCGGAGGGCGTCCTAGCGAATGGATCGCGCTTCGACCGTCTTTCTGTATTCCGATGGCGTCATATGTGCTTTCTTTTTGAAAGTGGATGAGAAATGGTGGATAGAGCTGAAGCCGAGCTTTTCGGAGACCTCCGTAAACGAAAGCTCGTATTCGCTGAGCAGTTTCTTGGCCTCTTCTATTTTCATATCCATATAGTGATCCATTATTGAAACGCCATTATAGTCTCTGAAAAGCTTTGTGATATAACTTTTGCTGAAACACGTTTCCCTCAAAACGTCGTCGAGGGTTATGCGGTTGTAAAGATTATTTGCTAAATATTTCTGTACGACGCCTACGACTTTATTTTCTCCCTGGCGCTTTGCGGTACCCGTCGCCCTTGTCGCGCGGTGCCGCACCGATTTTTCCTGAATAAGAGATATGAACAACAGCTCCATATAGTTTTTGATCATTTGAGCGCAACCGAACGGGCAGTTGTTTTGCGGGGTCAGCTTTGTCATGTTGACGTCGTCCATCGGCTCTTTGAAGTAGATTTCACCCGTCGAGACGAGCTTGGCGAGGATGCGCTTTTGTTCGTCGTTGAACGGCATGATCTTATTTTCGAAAAACGACATGGCAGGGCTTGTACATACGAAGGACAAAATAATTACATTTGCGAAGCGGTTGTTTGCCCAAATATTGTGGTATTCGTTCGGCTTATGGAAAATGGCCTCGCCTTGCCGGAGGATCAGCCCTTGCTTTTCCGCGAGCACGCCAACCTCGCCCTGGTCGACGTAGGCGATTTCCCAAAAATTGTGCTTTTCGCCGGCAAAGTGGAAGTCCTTCGAGTATTTGAAGTAATGCATAGTCACGATTTCGTCGATAACTATCGGCGCGTCGAGCTTCAACACCGTAAATTTGCCGATTTTACGCATACATTACACCTCGAACCATTTTTCGCTAGTTCCATTATAGGCCCTGAACCGCAGAGCAGGCAAGTACGGCTGCGTATGAATAATAAACGCATCCGGCCCGGTTGACCTTCCAGCAACTGCATGCCTCATATTGTAAGTGATAAAAGAATGTGCTGGCAAGTGAAGATCTAAAATATCATAAAACAATATGTAAAAGGAGGCGAATTACGGTGGAAGATTATAAAAAAAAGTATGATCTGCTCCATTTGGCTACGTCAAAGGCGATTGAGGCGCTGCAAAACGCGCTGATCGATATAGAGAATATGGATATGCGAGCCGACGAGGAGCTGCTTCCCGGCTATCTCGACGGCTCGCATCGCGGCGTAATGTACGTGGAAGAAAAAGAATAAACGCAAAAAAATGGGATTGGGGCGCTGGCCCCGCCTCCGAAAACGTTACACGGCGCGGCGTTTGGATGCGGCTACGCAAACCTGCACCAAATACTGCGAAGGATCGTCGAGGCATATTTCGTCGAAAACGTATGTTGTAAACGCCGGGCCGGACAGCGCCAGCGCGTTTTCGGCGGTATAGGCCTTTATTTTTTCGGGCAAATCGCCAAACTGGCCGTAGTATCCGCGGGAGTACGCGACTAAATAATTGCCTGCGGGCCGTTTGTAATTGCCGGAAGGATCATACGATATGAAACGGTCGGGCTGGCCGGGATGCTCCAAAAAGCTATCCGGCGTTTCGTGGAACCCGCCGATTTGATAATTCACATTTATGCGCAGCTCGTCGGCGAGATGGCAAAAGCGCGAAAATGGATCGTGAAAATCCTCGCCGTCACCGAATGCGTTTGGCGGCCCGAGGACGCCCGCCATTTCTTCCAGATACGTTACTTCGATGCTGGATTCGCTCTTTAGCGCCTTTATGCCTTCGAGAATCGACGCGCGGCGCTCGTGTATGACGGAATAGCGCTCTTGCAGTTTGCGCATTTCCTGGTCGAGGAGCTTTTCTTGGTGTTCGATTAGTTGTATTACGCTTTTGGGGTTCCGCTCGTTTTTCATGGAGTCTATAGATTTTAGCGGAATATTTAGCTCGCTTAAAACCGTTACGAAATGCACCGCGATGAGCTGATCCGGCGAATAGTAGCGGTAGTTGTTGTTTGGATCGCGCTTCGCGGGGGAAAATAAGCCAATTTCATCCCAGTAGCGCAAGGTCGTTTTTTCGATTCCCGAAAACTTTGAAAACTCGTTCACAGACAGAAAATCTTTCATGATGTCGGCAGCTCCTTTAGTCGGGTAAGCATTGATTATACTATGCATTATAGACTGAACGCGCAAAAGTGACAAGTACGAACTGCTAAATCGCGCAAAAACATTCGAGCCGGCCTAATGTTTTGGGTAAGAAACCTTCACTGCGAGCAATATTTGCAAGGCGTAATCTCCGATTTATTCGGGAGCTCCGTGCGCAGCCGCCGGTATTTGGGCTGATTGAAGATTTCCAGCGCCGGGCTTTCCATGATATTCCCCCAAGGATACGTTCCCCGGCCATCCATGCAACAGAGAGCGACCACGCCGTTGCAGCAAATATTCAGATCTGCCCAGCGCGAGCATGGCTGATTCTGTTTGAGAGGCGTTTCCGACGGGATGAAATCTATCCATTCCTGCCGGGGGATAACGCGCGGCTCCGCGAAATATAGATAATCCCTAAACTCTTCGTAAAACGCCATATAATACGCATTGTCGGAACCGGGCGCTTGCGACACGCGCGAAAATACGATTCGGGGCACTAGCATTTCGAGCCCAAGCTTTCGAGCGTATTCGAGCAGACGGTAAATGCTTTGCTTGGTTTTATCGAGATCGAGCCCCATGAGAGTCTTGTATTCCTCTTTATCCAAGGAATTGAGCGAGATATCGATATCCGATAGGTTTTTTATAAGGCCGATACGCTTAATATGTTCATCCGTGGCCATATGAAAGTTGGAAAACAAGCGGATATACGCGTTCGGAAGCTGTTCGTTGATCATTTCGATCCGCTTGAATATCTGCTTGTCCATTAGGGGTTCGTTAACTTTAAACGGGCTCATATAAAAATAATGCGTTTTTGGGATTTCTTTAAGCTGATCTATGATGCGCGCGAACATGGCGTCCGGCATATAATCGTTTTTTCTTTCGAGCTCGTGATGCGGACAGAATATACAAGCCGCGTTGCAGCGGCCCGTCGTCTCTATCGTCACTTCGAGAGGATAGTCGCGATGTTTTTCCAGGACATCTTTTATATCGAACATTAAACCCGCCCTCCGCGCCTTTTTATGCCTTACCGATACGAACTATTTTATGAAGCGTTTGGCTTGTCCTATGTAAAAGAAGTGTAAAATGATGGGAAACAACGTTTGGAAATATTGTCGATGCCAATATCGCGTGCTATAATCAACTGTCAATGTAACCCAGACAAATATTATTGACGGCAGGTTGGGAAATGACAGAAAATTCGTCTTCTAAAACCGAGTTCCCCTTGGGTTTGTCTCCGGGCGCTTTAGCCGCCTTGGCCGACTTTTCGAATATAGGAATTTGCAACTGGCATATTCCTTCGGGCGAGATCACCCTGAACGAACCCGTCGTCAAGCTTACCGGCTACGAAATGTACGAAGTGCCCCATTCGGGAAACACGCGGCGGGCGATGATTTTTGAGGAAGATTTCGCGATGGTGGAGGAGAACGTTCAGGCTTGCATCGACGGGCGCCAGGACAGCTACAGGATCGTCTACCGAATGAATCGCAAGGACGGCAGCCTCGTGTCCGTGCTGGAAAGCGCCAAGGTTTATGAGCGCGACGCAGAGGGGAAGGCCATCCGCTTGGCGTCGATGGTGGTGGATTTGTCGGCCTTGAGCCATGCGGAGCAAAAGGTACGGGCGCTGGAAAAAGAGAACAGGGCCTTGCGCGAGGGTATCTCCTCGGGAGAGCTCGCTTCAAAGAATCACATCTTGCAGGCCGTAAACGCTGCGGCCTCCGGTATCGTGGGCGGCTACTATCAGGACTATGAAACGACGCTGTTTCAAGCGCTTAAAACCATAGGCGAAAGCTTGAACGCCGGGGCTATGTATATTTATAGAAATGTTCTGAAGGACGGCGAGCTTTTCTGCCACGTACGCACCTGCTGGGAAGCGGATCGGTCTTTACCGGCGGCTTGGAGCGAAAACGAGATTAGGCCGTTCGACGATATTTTTCCCGGGATGGAGGCCTCGCTTCACGCCGGTAATAATCTTCGGCTAGAGGGACAATATATCCTTGGCGCGCTAAGAGCCTTGCCCGGCGCATCAAAAGCGCAGAGTATGATGCTTGTTCCGCTCATTATGCACGGCGCTTTTTGGGGCATACTGCGGGTTGATAGTTGGGAAGATGGGCGCGTGTTTACGGAAAGCGAGGCGGAGATTGTCGGCGCGGGAACGCTCGTTATCGCTTCCTCCATAACCCGCAGCGAAACGTTGTCCAAGCTCAACGCCGCCCGGGAGGAAGCTATGGCCAGCACTAAGGCCAAGAGCGAGTTTCTGTCGAGGATGAGCCATGAAATACGCACGCCCATGAACGCGATAATCGGCATGGCTACAATCGCGCAAAAAGCCCACGATTTCGATCAGGTCAGATACGCGCTGGATAAGATTAACGCCTCGTCCAAGCAACTGCTTGGCATAATAAACGATGTGCTGGATATGTCGAAGATCGACGCCGGCCGGCTCGAAATCTCACCGGCTTCTTTCGACTTTGACCGTATGGTTCAAAACGCGCTGAACGTGGTTCAGGTACGCTTGGAGGAAAAGCATCAGGAGCTTTTACTTGAGCTGGAACACGTATTTACCCGCACTGTCGTCGCGGACGAATTGCGCCTATCGCAGGTATTGATCAACCTGCTTGGCAACGCGGTTAAGTTTACGCCGGAGAGCGGCTCGATAACGTTGAAGATACAGTCCGAGGATATCGACGAAGAGCGCTTTATGCTGCATGTCGAAGTAAAGGATACCGGCGTCGGCATTAGCAAGGAGGCGCAAAGCAAGCTGTTCGGCGCTTTTGAGCAGGCCGACGGCGGCATTAGCCGCAAGTATGGCGGCACGGGGCTGGGGCTCGCGATATCAAAGCGCATAATCGATCTTATGGGCGGCGACATTCGGGTGGAAAGCGAAAAGGGCAAGGGCGCGAATTTTATCTTCGAAGTTGTGGCTCAGTGGGGGGAGCCCATTTGCTATACCGTACAGGCAAACGCGAGCGCGAGGCAGGTGCGGATACTTGTCGTGGACGACGCCCAGGACGTGCGCGAGTACTTTACCAGCGTGCTGGATTCGTTCGATCAATTATGCGATACGGCCGCAAACGGAGAGTCCGCCTTGGATATGATACGCGACCGCGTGCGCAAAGGGCAGCCCTACGATATCCATTTTATAGACTGGAACATGCCGGGCATAAACGGCGGCGTTACGGCGAAGGCCATAAAAGAAATAGCGGGCGACGATTCGCTCGTCGTCATGATCTCCGTCGCGGATTGGTCCGACATTCAGGAGGAAGCAAAGAGCTTTGGACTTACGCATTTCCTGCCGAAGCCCGTTTTGCCGTCAACGCTGTACAATTGTATTCTGGAATTGGCGGGGCGCGATTTAACAAAGCCGGCGAGTCCGGGCGAAGAGCCGTCCGCCGATTGGAGCGGCAAAACCGTGCTTTTGGCTGAAGACATCGATATAAACCGCGAGATCATAGCAAGCCTGCTTTTCGATACGAACCTGACGATCGTACCGGCGGTAAACGGCCAGGAAGCTATCGACAAGTTCGCGGCGGGGCCGAATGAATACGATATGATTTTAATGGACGTGCAGATGCCGGAGAAGGACGGCTTAGTCGCAACCCAAGAGATTCGCGCGCTGCCCTTCCCTTGGGCAAAGGAAATCCCAATCGTGGCGATGACCGCGAACGCGTTTAAGGAAGACCAGCAGGCTTGCATTAGCGCCGGTATGAACGGGCATATCGCAAAGCCGGTCGAGGTGGACGTATTGTATAATACCTTGAGCAATTATCTGGACGCTTAGGTAATAGCTGGTTAACTGTAGGGGCGGATGGTCATCCGCCCGCAGATAGGCCCCGGGACGATTACCATCGTCCCCTACATGGTTTACTAAAGCAAAGAGGAGAAACAAGCATTGGTCAGTCAAAAGGATTTATTTGAGCTGATAAAATCGCGCCGCAGCACGAGGAGCTTCAAGGCGGAGCTTCCGCCAAGGGACGCGCTGGAGAGAATCGTTGAAGCCGGAAGATACGCGCCGAGCGGCAACAACAACCAGACCACGCGATTTATCGTAATCACGTCGCAGGAAAAGCTAGGCGAGCTGCGCCAAGTCCTTACCGGCGTTTGGGCGAATATGCCCATAAAAGAAGGGATGCCGCCGCCGCTGGTCGGCCTGATTCAAAAGGCGAAAGCGGGCCCTGTGGACGTAAACTACGGAGCGCCGGCGCTTATTATAACCGCAAACAAGAGGGGATACGTGAACGCCTTGCCCGATTGCTCCTGCGCGCTGATGAACATGATGCTGATGGCCCAGAGCGAGGGCCTTGGCGGCTGCTGGATCAATCAGTACAGGCTTATGGGCGACGCGCCGCCGCTGCGCCGGTTTATGGAGGAAGCGGGTCTTCCCGAGGACGAAGAAATATGCGGCGCGCTCGCGCTCGGGTATATCGACCAGCCTGCGAGCGAACCGCTTCCGCGCAAGGGGAATCCGGTGGTGTATGTTTAGGTTAACGATGATTATTTGACCAAGTATACTTAATTATTTTCCGTACCCCATAGGATTCATACTCTGCCAGCGCCAGCTGTCCGCGCAAGCGTCGTGAATGGTTTTTTCGGCGCGCCAGCCTAATACCTCGGCGGCCTTTTCCGTGGCGGCGTAGCACGTCGCCAAGTCGCCGGGGCGGCGCTCCGTTATTTGATAGGGAATCGGCTTTCCAACCGCCTTTTCAAAAGCCCGAAGCAATTCAAGCACGCTTGTACCCTTTCCGGTGCCCAAATTGAAAACCTCGCAGCCCGTATGCTTTTGGCAATATTGAATCGCCGCGACGTGTCCCTTTGCCAAGTCTGAGACATGGATATAGTCGCGTACGCCCGTACCGTCCGGCGTGGAATAATCGCTGCCGAAAACGCGGAGATATTCGCGCCGCCCGACGGCCGTCTGCGCTATGTAGGGCATCAGGTTATTCGGGATATCGGCGGGATCTTCGCCAATTTGGCCGCTTACATGCGCTCCGATCGGGTTGAAGTAGCGAAGGAGGACGACCGACAGGCCTTCCGTGGCGGCGGCGTCGCGCAGTATCTGTTCGCACATATATTTCGTCCAGCCGTAGGGATTGGTGCAGTCGCCCGTGCGCGAGGCTTCGGTTAATGGCATCGCGTTTTCGCCGTTGTAGACCGTCGCGCTGGAGGAGAAGATGATTTGATTCACACCGGCGCGTTTCATCGCCTCGCATAGCTTTATTGTGGATTCGAGATTGTTGCCGTAATAGCGAAGAGGCATTTGAACCGATTCGCCGACGGCCTTCAGCCCGGCGAAGTGGATTACGCAGCCGATATCGTGGCGGCGGAAAACGTCGCCGAGCGCCTTTTCATCGCGCACGTCCGCCTCGTAGAACTCGAATTCCTTGCCGGAGAGCGCCTTAACGCGCTTGACGGCCTCGGGCGAGCTATTGCAAAAATTGTCTACGACTACGACCTCGTACCCTTGGCCGAGCAGTTCAAGACACGTATGGCTGCCTATATAGCCCGCGCCCCCCGTTACCAATACCGTCATCAGCGTACCTCCCGCGTTCATCTGTTGATATAGTTTTCGCGCTTAATATTATCATATGGGCGGGGTTGTCGCTATAGGAATTTTGGGATGGGGGAGGAGAATCTTTGAAGTATATAAGAAATTATGGTATAGTAATAAAAATATAATATTGGAAAATGAATTTGTTTAGATGATCACATAATGTCCCGCCCGATCCTCAATACTTCCCTCACGAAAGGATTGTCGTCCATGAGAACATCTCCTCTGTCCTTGTTATGAGCGCCTTCGCTTTTTCTTTGTCAATTGCGCGTTCATTGGAACGAAACAACTCGACGCATTTTTTGATTCGCGGAATCTTGACAATTCTTTTGTAATACAATACCATTAACGTATGTGTTCGTACATAGATAAGCAATAGAGGAGTAGATTACATTGGAATCCAATGTTTATAAAAAGTACATTCCCATGACCGAGCCGGCGTTTTATACCCTATTATCGCTGCTGGAGCAAAGGCACGGCTATTCTATCATGCAATACGCCGCAAAAATAAGCGGCGGGCGCGTCAATCTCGGCGCGGGAACGCTCTACGGCCTCTTGGCGCGGCTGCGCGAAGATGCGCTAATCGAGATGGTCTCCGCCGTCGGCAAGCGTAAAACGTACGCGATAACCTTCTTGGGCATGGCAGTGCTCCAAAGCGAATGCGAGCGGCTGCATCACCAGCTTTCAACGGCGATGAGCGTTATTTCGGCCGATGAAGCCGAAGCCGCCGCAAAAAAATCCACAGTATAAGCCAACTATCAAAGCCGCACGCCCTGGGCGCTTAGAACCGACGCGTCGGCCAGCGCGCCCAAAGCGGCATTACGCGCGCATTGTTCCGAGGCAAACGCATACGCCGTAACCTCTTCCAGGCTCGTCGCGGGCAACACCTCTATCCCGATATTCCGAAAGCTATCCTGCCAATTATCCGCCGGTATTATTACGCGCTTCGCGCCCGCCGCTAAAGCGGCCTCCACCTTTGCCTTTACTCCGCCTACAGGGCATATCCGCGCCCCGATCGACACCTCTCCCGTATAAGCCGTTAGCTTTTCAGGCGGCTTGCTTATAATCGCGCTTATCAGCGCGACGGAAATCGCCGCTCCGGCGCTCGGGCCGTCCACAGGCACTCCGCCAGGTAAGTTTATATGCACGTCCATCTCTGAAAAATCGAAGCCATAAAGCCGCGTAAGCGCGCTCATACAGTTTTCCACGGAAGCGCGCGCGGTGCTTTTGCGTTTGAATTTACGTTCGCGGCCGCCTAGCTCTTCCTCGTCCACCATGCCTGTAACCGTTAGCCGCCCGTGCCCGTTTTTGGCCTTCATCGCGAACACTTCCACTTCGAGCAGCAGCCCGGCTCCGCCCGAAGAAATAGCAAGGCCGTTGGCAACGCCAACTTTGGAATGCTCGATGGCTTTGCTTTCCATTCGCGGATGATACCGGCATGTTTCGATAACCCATTCGATATCTCTTTTTTCTATTGAGCCGCGTCCTTCGGTATGCGCTAGACCGCAGGAGAGCTGAATTATATTGACGGCGTCGCGCCCGTTATCCGCATAGCCGCCCACGAGGCCGAGCGCTTCCTCCGTCGCTTTGAAGCCGCCGCGCTTCGCCGCCCCTCGCGCTATTTCCACTATTTCGGACGGCCGCAGCGGCCGGAAAAATATCTCCAAACAGCGCGAGCGAATCGCGGCGGGAATGTCGCCGGGGCTGCGCGTCGTAGCGCCGATTAGCCTAAAGTCTGCGGGAAGCCCGTTTTGGAAGATGTCGTGAATATGCTTGGGTATATTCGCGTCTTCCGAATTATAGTACGCGCTTTCAAGGAATACCTTGCGATCTTCCAGTATCTTTAAAAGTTTGTTCATTTGGATCGGATGGATTTCGCCGATTTCGTCCAGAAAAAGCACGCCGCCGTGCGCCTTTGTTACGGCGCCCGGCTTTGGCTGCGGGATGCCCGCTACGCCCATAGCCCCCGCGCCTTGATAAATCGGATCGTGCACCGAGCCTATTAAAGGATCGGCAATAGCGCGCTCGTCGAAACGCACGCACGTCGCGTCCACCTCGACAAACGACGCGTCTTGTACGAACGGCGTACCGCGGGTATGCTTGGCGTCCTCCAGCACGAGCCTCGCGGCGCAGGTTTTACCCACGCCGGGCGGGCCGTAGATTATTACATGCTGTGGATTGGGCGAGCATATCGCGGCTTTTAGCGCCTTTATCCCTTCCGGCTGGCCTACTATGTCCTCGAACGTTTTCGGGCGCGTACGCTCGGATAGCGGCTCGCTCAGACGCCTTTTGCGCATAGCGTTGAGCTTGCCCATTTCCTTATTCGAATCCCGGTCTATCGCGACGCGGCTGTTTCGCTGCGTGCGGTAAAGATTAAAAAAGTACAGTCCCATCACCGTGCCGAAAAATAACTGCGACAGCACTATAAGAATAGATAGATCCATCGGAGTACCCCCCCTGTCGTTGTCCATGCCGTTAGTATGCTGGCATCGCAAGCAATTCATGCCTGATTTCGAGCAGTTATTGCTAATTTCGAGGAATTCTGTATAAAGTGAGAATATATGCGCGCGAAAATTGACGGAAAGAATCCCGCGCTCATTGACATTATAGAAGATTTGTATTATTCTATTGCGGTCGGCACGGAGGATTACCCAAGGTGGTGAAGGGGCTCCCCTGCTAAGGGAGTAGGTCGGCTTATACCCGGCGCGAGAGTTCAAGTCTCTCATCCTCCGCCATGTTACTAATATCCTAGACGGGGATAATTGAGAATAGGGCCTATTTGAAAGGGTTTTTAGCAGGACGCACTTTCAAGAGGCTCTATTTTCGTCAAGCGGGTTCACTTGACCAACATTCTTTAAACCGAATTTGTAGTAGATTTCAATGTCAATAACCTTCTCGCCTCCTTCCTCGCGCATCTGAGATACTTCAATGCGGTCAATCAGTTCAACCGCCATTGCCCTTGTAAGCCCGTCGATGGACAAGCATTCCTTTATACGGCTAATCCACCCGGTTAGATCGTGTTCCACTTGCCGACACTCGACGCATTCCCGCTCCATCTGAATCAAATCGGCTTGAAGCTGCCGTTGCTCATCTTCGTATTTGTTCATCATGCGCTTTAATGCCTCGGCGGTTATATTCCCTTCAAGCTTCTCTTCAAAGGCCGCTTGCATCAAACCATCAATCTTTCCAATGCGATTCTTTGCGTCTCGAATGCCTTTCTCGTACCGCGCCAGATTCTTAACCTTAAACTCGCTATTAGCCCGTAGAATCTTGTCTATGAGCTTCGTTTCATCCTCTGCGGCTAATACAGCATAGCGCCGCAAATCGGCCAGCACAGCTTCATATAAAACATTGTGGTCGATCTTATGCATAGGGCAAAAGCTTTTTCCTTTCTGGATATAGGAGCTGCATCGGTAGCTTTCGCGCCCGCTCTTCCATTGAGGAACCATGTTCCCGCCGCAGTCCGCGCATTTTGCTAAACCCGTAAAAAGCTTTACCTCGCCTTTTGCGCTGCTCTTTACGTTCTTTTTATTGAAGACTTTAACACGCTGCGCCTCATCCCATTTTTCTTTACTGACAATCGGCTCGTGCATTCCCTCAATAACCGTCCATTCGCTTTTAGGCTTGGCTCGAACGCGCTTATTGGAATAGTTCTCTACTTCCCGTTTGCCGCTGGATATCGCTCCATAGTAAGCGGGATTACGGATGATTCCCATAATGCCCTCGCTACCCCAAGTCTTACTATTCGCCAAATACGGATTAGGCTTGCCAGTAGACTTATAGTAATATTCGTTGGGCGATAGAATCCCTTCGTTGTTAAACAACTCCGCTATGGCTCGTCCCGTCATGCCGCTTAAATAAAGATCAAATATCCGTTCAACATTATGGGATACTGCATCATCGACAACGAGTACATGCTTATCCTCTTTGGATTTCTGATAGCCGTATGGAGCGCGTGAATTTGCAAACTTGCCTTGATCGCCCATAAGCTTTTTCACGCTTCGCTGCTTGTAGCTAACATCTGCGGCATACATTTCGTTAATCAGTTCCTTTATCGGCGTGACTAAATCAAATCTGTTTACGCTATTCTCGCTATCATAAGCATCATTGATTGCGATTAGTCTAACACCGTTGTCAGCAAGAAACCGCCTATGTATTGCTGCTTGGATATATTCGCGCCCAAATCGGCTTAAATCCTTAACGACAACACAATTAATCAATCCTTCTCTTACATGGTTCATCATCTCCATAAAACCCGGTCTGTTGAACGTCGTTCCAGAAAAATCGTCATCAACATAAATCTTGAATACGTTCCAGTTTTCCGTTAAATTCTTGTCTCGAACGTATTTTTCCAGTATCGCTTGCTGATTCTCGATACTCATGGAAACGTCGCGCTTGCCATTCTTAACGTCTTCACGGCTAAGACGGCAGTACAATCCGCAAATATATGTAGCCATTTGGCCTCCTTGACCGCTCATATATCCCGGAAACGCCTAAGCGGAGTATAGCATAGCTTCGCTTGAATTGCTATGCTCTTCGCCAAATAGTTTTACATTTACAAGGGAATACATTATCTCTTCCAGCGGCTTATCCTCGTTGAAGTAGCTCTTTACATTTATTGT
>DBDD01000194.1:0-11536 GCA_002293365.1 Christensenella sp. UBA941
TTCGGATACTCTTTATTGCTGTCGCGCTTCCATTCAAAATAATTGAAGATCATCTTACCTTTTTCTGTTTCCGTCCTACCGTTATTGAATTTCGGCAGTTTATCTCTATATAAAACAAGGGCATGTTCTGTAGCTCCTACTATTTTCATATTAGCCTTTAAAACTTGCGCAGAGTAGTTCTTGAAAAAGAAGATAGGATAGCTATGAACAAACCCGTATTTCTTGCCTGTTTCAGCTAAATCGTGCAATTGCTCGTAGGCGCAGAACACAATCATAGCGGGCGCTTTGTTTACCTCTTTAGGCTCTTTGATTAAGAGCTTATTACAGAAATGCATGTATTCCACTAGGTTAAACGCTCCATCGCCATTAAAGAAGCTCTTGCCAGCTTTATCCGATTCCCCGTTTTTGTTATCGCCGCCATTGTACCATGAAGGATTGGAGGCATAAGCGTTTTCGGCCAGATTATAGGGAATGTCTGAAATTACCAATTGAGCTTTTTTGATAGTGTACTGTTTGTAGTTTTGAAAATGATCGCGATATATTTCTGTTGTTACCTCTTGCATGTGGTTAAATTGCTCCTTCTAAATCTCTTTCTATTTTCTAATTTGTGTTCTTTTGCTTCATCCGGGCGCTGTGTACGGTTAATGCTCCTTTCTGGTTATTTGCGCAAGGAATAAAGCCCATAATAAAAAGCCTTGCGTTCCTGCAAGACTCTTTAGCATAAGCTCAGTGTACTAATACTGTTGCGTTCTTCTTCGCTCCAAGATGCAAAGGCTAATTTTGCTTCTTTGCCATTTTTCAAGCTCAGATAAAGTCTTTATGAACGGTGGAACCTCATTGATATTGATGCAGAAGTCATGAAGGACATTTAAGCATCGCTTCTTATCCCGGTTCCTGATCGGTCTTTTGCGGTCGAGGTATTGCGCCTCGCGACAGCTATCTAGTGTTGCCATCATGCCACCCGCAGTAAACCGAACGCTTGCGCAATCTCGGAATTACTCATGGAGTCGTAATCATCTAACTGGTTCCAGTCGAAAGAGAACATCCAGGCGTGTTCGTTCGCCATCTCTTTAGCTTCGGCCTTTATGAAGTTATCCGGCTTTCCATCGCCCTCGGAATAGACTTCTTTGCGCAGAAAGTTATAGTAATGGTCTATGTGTTCCTGCGTATTAAACCTCTGGTAAGTTACCTCTCGCGCTATCGCCTTGCGCGTTTCAGCCAAGCTTGCTAAGTCAAGCTCTTCCATGATCTCCCGTTCGATTGCTCTACGTTCGCGCATCATTTCATTAACCTTCCTAGACATTACACAAGCCCCTTTCAAACTCTTTATTAGTTCTCTGGTACGATCTACTTCAAGCCGCTTTCAACGAGCGTATGCGCGCCCTGTACGCCGCTACACAGCGATTCCAATAAGCTTTGCGCTGTGACTCGCTCATTAGGAAGAATAGCGATACTGACATATGCGTTCCTCCTTTGCTGGCGGTATAGTAGGCTTGCTACTCAGTAGAAAGCCGTCGATAATGCCCTTAACATAATGCTGATTCTCAATAGGAAGTGTTCTAAGGACTTCATCTATAGGACGCTTGTCAATCACCCTTGCTTTCGACGCAACCATTAGATAAACTACCTCCATACATTAGATTATCTACTATTATATACACGCTCATCTAATATGTCAAGCAATATTCTATAGACAATCTATTATGCGTGTGCTATGATGTAGGCGATAGGAAAACTATAGTAGGAGGCTCCCCATGAATAACAGGATAAAGGAACTAAGGACGCAATTGAAACTATCTCAAAAGAAGTTTGGCGAAGCTATTGGCTTGACCTCTACGGGAATATGCGATATAGAAAGCGGCAAAACCAAAACCATTACAGAGGGTAACATCATGCTTATCTGTAAAACGTTTGCAGTAAACGAGAACTGGCTACGTACCGGGGAAGGAGCGCCATTCGCTTCTTACGAACACAGGCAGGATTTAACTGATCTGGAGAAGGAGATTTTGACGAAATTCCATTTGCTCGATTCCGCCCAACAGAAAGCAGTAGAAACAATTATTAATGGTTTATACCTCCAACACAATCAAGAGTAATTCGACCAAATAATACATAATATTAAAAAAGCTCTGTAAAAGGAGCTTTTTAAACGGCCTATTTACCATATTATGTCATTGAGTAATTTTGTTTCAGTGTAAAAAAAACACATTAGCTCTTTTTCCAAAATTACCCAAAGGGGTCAACAACTTCCATTTCAAAAAGTGAGCGTTTATGCAATAACGCACAAGTTTTTATTTCCATTCATTACAATAATAACCATCGCATACCCAATCCATCATGCGCCACCGTGCTGCCCGTCGAGGCGCTACATGCCGCCCGTAGCCGTTCGCAGTAGCCGCTAGATAGATTGTACCAAGACACAAATAAAACGCCTAGAATCGTTTCTAGGCGCTTGTGTGTGTGCTTGTCTATGTGCCTCTGTATGGCGTTTTTACGCTGGCTAGGTTGATGGTATACCGTGCCGCCCGTAGGGAACGCTTATGCGCCCTGTAGCGGCTAGATCAAGCACAATTGCTTTTGTATAGCGTCTTCTACACGTTTCGGCTCCATGCTGATATACCTTTGACTTACAGCCGGGGAAGAGTGCTGTAGCAAATGGCATACAAGCGCGATATCATAGCCGTTATTCGTGTATACTTTCGTCGCATAGAACTTTCTAAAGCTATGGGTAGATATCCCCTCCAGCCCTAGATAGTCACATACAGCGGCTAGATGCTTCTGTACGGCGCGTTCTGTGATCGGGAATATCTTGTCTTTGGGTTTCCTGCCGTTCTCTAGCGCGTAAATCTTGATGTAATTGTAAAGCTCTAGCGGAACCGTGAATGTACGCCGCTTTTCCGTCTTTTGCTCGATGATATCCAGCCTATAACGATCTCCGTCTTTCTTGATATCAGCAAGGCGCAAGGCGCATATATCGGAGATTCTAAGCCCTAGATTAGCTTCAAGCACTAAAGCAGTAGCAATGCGCACGTTAGCACGGCCACCTGTGAAGCCGTTGCGCATGGTATTGATGATCTCATCATACTGTTCCGTAGTAACCGCGACCGTTTTGTAATTCATCTCTCGAACCCCCGTTTTCCTTGCTTTCTTGATACTATTGTACCGCAAAAGTTCGTATTTGTCAACGGGAAAAGTTCGTATTTGAAGATTTATTTTTAGAATCTGGCTAAATTGCTGAAAATTATAGTTCGTATTATTCGTGTTTTACGAACTATACAGAATCTGACATAATGGAAGGAATATCAATATAATGTCAGCAGTATACAGAATTTAGGCGACAGTAGCCAGATAATGCCAGGCGTTTCCAGACCGCGTAAAATGGCAAATTTTGATAATTTCTTAAAATAATAGAGAAGAAAAAGAATAACTAATATTTTCCATTTCACCTACTTTGTAGACAAAACGAAATAGCATCTCAAAATCGTTCTATACCAGACTAAAATAGTAGGGTATAGGTCATCCGCAACAATGACGGACAACCCGCCCAAACCAATTATACACCCGTCTTACTCTGTCTAATTTCAATTCCTCCTACGGCCTGTCATTTCATCCAAACGAGCTTTAACCGCCTTATATTCAGATTGGAATTCTTCAACCATCTGCCGAATTTCTTCTTTTTGTTCGTAATAATAGATTTTCTGTCCGGGGTATTTCCTGCTTTCCTGTACTCCATTCAAGTAGCGAAAGTATCCTGCATCGTTAATCCATTCTGCAAGGCGTAGTGAAGTTACGAGGATATCTCTCCTTTCATTACGCACAGAACGCGCTTTCTTATCCCGATCCGCCGAAACAGACGGTTTGACCTTCAACCCATCATCGTAAGCCGCAACTTCATCAACAAGCTTTTCAAGATCGTTCTGCTCTTGCTCAGGCTCATATGCATCAATAATCTGCTGTACTGCATCATTCGCCTCAAAATAATAGATAAACTTCCTATTATCCAGCGGGTTCGGCTTTGATCGTGTCGGGCGATAGCCCTTGCTAATAAGATGATCGCATAGGCTCATAGAGTCTACTTCGATTTGTTCTGTGTTTTGGTTCATATTTAAACTTCCTTTATTTCATTCTGATTTTCTTTATAGATAACAACGATCTCGCTTGAAACGCCCGTTGCTTCAAACGTCCCGCTTTTTAGTTTAGCAAGCATACATTTCTTTCGGTGTATCCAGTCTCTAAAGGCTACGGATTTCTTATCCTTCGCAAACGTCCAATGCGGACTCATGATAGAAACCAAAATCCCACCATCCTTGACATGCTCGTACATCTTTCTTACATGGTCGATATCCTGATTATTGGAAAAAGGTGGATTAGCGATTACAGCATCGTATTCATCATCGCTCTCAAACTCTAAGAAGTCATCACCAATCAGCCTATGCCCCTTTAGCTCTAGCAACTCGCGGAAATTCGACATACGCTCAATAACGTCAACATAATCAGTTACTTCCTTAATCTTATCCGCTATATTACCGATTCCCGCAGACGGCTCCAACACCTTTGATTTGCTGTTTATCTTGGCTAACCTAACTAATTCCTCGGCTACACCATCGGGAGTAAAATTAATATCGCCCTTCTGCTGAAGCCGTGCCTTATTGGTTAATTCCTTTATCATTCGCTTTGTGTTGTCAATGGGCTTGGCGGCTACGTCTATAATGCTCTCGTATTCCTCTACGGCATTCAAAAGCTCATCCAGATTATTAACGCCAATCTTTTGTAAACGCTTTATGTTCTGCTCTAGCTCCTTGCGCTGCCATTCGGGAGTATCGTCATTAATGGCCGGATATCGCAACGGCGTTTTACTCTTCCTATGCCAAGCATGGTATTGATGAAACATGTCCCTCATGGCCTTAGCTACAAGGCTACCTTGTAAAGCAGTAAGCTCTATCTGATCTGCTAAATAACGCAGGATATCAATTTCAAGCTGATACCCGTCGATTTTCTTATCTCTAGCTTGTTGTTCCTGCTGGCGCTTATAGGTATTAGTGAGATAGTCACCGCTTAAAGCCTCGATCTTCTTTTGAAGCCCTTCGATTTGACTGTCGATTTTTTGATTAAGCTTCACGTTCATCTGGTTCTGTTCCAAGTATTTCTATTTCTCCTTTGATTTTGTTTTGAGCTTACACGCCCATTTCATAGCACTTAAAAGCCCCGTGGCCGTTCGGCTACAGGGCTAATGGTAAAATGCTATCAAATTGACATATAATGGCTAGGTATTTCCAGATTAGCGAGCATTTTAACCTATTATGTTAGGGTATTGGTGAATGGCCGACTTCCTCCGCCAACGAGAAAAGCTCTTAATCTATAGAGATTCTGGGCTTTTTTAATGTTATTTAAGATATTTGGTTAAAGACGATCACATCAATAAACAAATTTGTTAGACGTTTGATGTTTGGACACGATCAGCGAACAGTTGATTTAAAAACTATTAATTGTAAGCAGCTATATAGGATAGACTATTATATGTACGAAAATACAAAATACACTCCAAATATCTATGATAATTAAAGAGTGGCGAATACTTTTTTTCATACTTGACAGAGAGAAAGTATTCGTGCTATATTTCAGAAGACATAAAACATCTGATGTTTATAGCGTGCATGTGTGGGGCCATACACGGCGCGCGCACCGTCTGACAGCAGGATATGGATCTGAATTCTAACTATGGACGCGCGTTGACTTTTCATTTGAACAAAAAGACGGAGGTGATTTGACTTTGAACGAACTGAAAGTAAAAGAACTATTTCAAATTGCACAGGGTCTGCGATTGGACGTGGTGAAGATGGTACACGATGCGGGGGACGGCCATCCCGGCCCGGCTCTGTCCATCGCGGATGTTATCACGACGCTGTATTATAACGAGATGCGTATCGATCCGGCCAAGCCGCTTTGGGAGGATCGGGACAGGCTGATCCTTTCTAAGGGGCATGCTTGTCCCATCCTGTACGCCACACTGGGGCGGCTGGGGTATTTCTCCGTGGACGAATTTGACGGCTTGCGCGATTTGGGGCGGATACTGCAAGGGCACCCCGTATTCGGGAAGACGCCCGGCGTCGACATGACGTCCGGTTCACTAGGCAATGGACTGTCCATAGGCGCGGGGATGGCTATTGCGGCCAAATACAACAAGAAGGACTATTATACCTACGTTATACTCGGCGACGGCGAGATACAGGAAGGTATCGTATGGGAAGCGGCCATGTGCGCCAAGAAGTTCAAGCTGGATAATCTAATCGCATTTGTGGATCTAAACGGCTGGCAAAGCGGAGGGACGACGGACGAGGTAAGCGGCGTAACGCCTATCTATGAAAAATGGGAGGCCTTTGGCTGGTATTGCCAAAGCGTAGATGGACATGATTACGCGCAAATATCCGACGCCATCGCAAACGCCAAGGCGCAAAGCGGGCGCCCGTCCATGATCGTGGCGAATTGTATCAAGGGAAAGGGCCTTTCCTATATGGAAAACGATAACGCGTGGCATAAAGGCGTGCCCACAGACGAACAACTTGCGATTGCATACCGTGAACTGGGAGGTGCCGTGTGATGAAGGACTATAAAGGGACGCGCGAAGCATTCACCATGGCGCTTATGGAGCTGGCGGAACAGGATCCGCGTTACGTGATGGTTTGCCCGGATTCCCTAAAAGCCATGCGGGCGACGGAATTCGCCGAGCGGTTCCCCGAAAGGTATATCGAGGTCGGCATTGCGGAGCAAAACGCGATGGCGGTCTGCACGGGGCTAGCCTCTTGCGGGCTGATACCATTTGTAGCCTCTTACTGCGGCTTTTTGACCATGCGCGCCTGCGAACAGCTTCGAACTTTTGTGGCGTATCCAAATATGAACGTTCGGATTATCGGCATTAACGGCGGGCTTTACGGCGGAGAGCGCGAAGGCGTTACGCATCAGTTCTTCGAAGACTTGGGCATAGTGCGCAGCATTCCGGGCATCACCGTCGAGACTCCGGCGGACGAATCCCAGGTATATAAGGCTATCAAGGCAACGGCGCTTTTGGAAGGGCCGGTCTATATACGGTGCGGCAGCGGCCGCGAGCCGGTCGTATTCGATAGAAGCGAGCCCTATGAATTCGGCAAGCTGCACGTTGTCAGGGAATATGGCGAGGACGCCGTTCTATTTGCCAGCGGGTTTTTGATGAATCGCGCAATAGCGGCCGCGGATCAGCTTGCGCAAGAGGGCATAAAAGTCACGATGTGCGATGTGCACACACTTAAGCCGCTGGATACGGCGCACACATCCGAACTTTTGTCCAGATGCGGCGCCGCCGTTACAGTGGAGGATCACAACATTATCGGAGGCCTGGGCAGCGCGATTGCGGAAACGGCTGCGAGCTATTGCCCAACCCCCGTGGAGAGAGTCGGTTTGTTGGATATATTCCCGTCCTCGGGCGAGGCGGAAGCGTTGACGGACTATTACGGAATGTCGGTTGAGAACATCAAGGCGGCCGTACGCAAGGCCGTTTCAAGAAAATAAGGAGGATTTAGCGATATGACGAAGATTTGCGTTGCTGTTATTGGAGCGGGCGGCAAAATGGGTACCAGGACGTCCAAAAACCTGGCGAAGCTGCCGGAGGAATACGATTTACTGTTGGTGGAAAACGCCCCGCAGGGTATAGAGAGCATCCGGGCGAGAGGCCTTGAGGTGACCAGCGCGGAAGAAGCCATAGCGCGTGCGGAAGTGGTCGTGTTCGCCGTGCCGGATACGCTGATCAAAAAACTGTCGGCTATTTATGTACCCCAATTGAAGCCCGGCACAGGGTTTTTGATTCTTGATCCCGCGGCGGCGGTGGCGAAGGAATTGACCTTGCGCGAGGATTGTACCTTTGGCGTGGCGCATCCTTGCCATCCGTCCTACCTGCTGGATCAGGATACGCCGGAAGCGCGCTCGGATCGTTTTGGCGGCGACGGCGGCAAGCAGGATATAGTGATGAGCAAGGTCGCCGGAGACGACGCCGTTTTTGAAAAGTGTAAGCTGGTCGCAAAGGCGATGTATGCGGCGGAGAACGCCTATGTCATGACCTCGGAACAGATCGCTTTCCTGGAGCCAACGCTAGTCGAACTGCTCGGGGCAACTTGCCTTTACGCCATGGCGGAAACGGTTGACGAAGCGGAGCGGCGCGGCATCGAGCGCGAAGCGGCCGTTTCCTTCCTAACGGGGCATATCTATAATCTTTCCTGCAACTTCCTGGGCTACATTCCCGGCAAGCCGCCTGTTTCCGACGCGTGCAAGGTCGCTATCGGGCTCGGCAACCGCTTGGTGCTTAGGGATGATTGGAAGCGTATCTGGGAGGACGATGTACTCGATAAGGTTATCGCTACGATGCTGCATCCGGACGCCCCACAGATATAGTATAATAGGATGAAGAAGTAATAACAGGAGGAATCGGCGTGAAAATTATCATCCTTGACGGCTATACGGAAAACCCGGGCGACCTGAGCTGGGCGGGGCTGGAGGCCTTGGGAGAGCTTACGGTATATGAACGCACGCCCGCAAGCGAGGTGGCCAAGCGTATCGGCGACGCCGAGATCGTTTACACCAACAAGACCCCGATAACCAGGGAGACTATGGACGCTTGCCCGAACCTGAAGTTTATCGGCGTTCTGGCTACGGGCTATAATATCGTGGATGTGGCCGCCGCAAAGGAAAAGGGCATCCCGGTTACTAACATCCCTACCTACGGCACGGCGGCGGTGGGACAGTTTGCCATAGCCATGCTGCTGGAAATCTGCCACCATGTCGCCCATCACAGCGACGCTGTGCATGAAGGCCGGTGGGCGTCATGTCCGGATTGGTGCTTCTGGGATTATCCGCTCATTGAGCTTGCGGAAAAGACCATAGGCGTGATTGGTTTTGGCCGTATCGGCCAGACGACGGGCAGAATCGCAAAAGCCATGGGCATGAAGGTAATCGCCTATGACGCAGTGGAAAACGACTCGGGCCGGGAAATCGGCCAATATGTGGATTTGGATACGCTGTTGAGGACGTCCGACGTGATCGCCTTGCACTGCCCGTTGTTTCCTGAGACGGAGGGCATTATAAATAGGGATACTATCGCCAAGATGAAGGATGGGGTAATTATCCTCAACAATAGCCGGGGGCCGTTGATCGTAGAGCAGGATCTCTGCGACGCTCTTAACAGCGGAAAGGTATTCGCGGCAGGCCTGGACGTGGTTTCAACCGAGCCGATCAAGCCGGATAATCCGCTGCTCAAGGCCAAGAACTGCCTCATTACGCCGCACATCAGCTGGGCGCCCAAGGAAAGCCGCCAGAGGCTGATGGACGTCGCCGTAGAAAACCTGAGGGCATATCTCAGGAGCGAAGCCGTAAACGTGGTCAATCCGTAGACCGCGAACTATCTGCCGCAAGATATACAACATTATCGACGCCGCGCATGTCCCATGGCGACTTCAGCATGCGCGGCGTTGGTTGCTGAACTAGGCTGCGAGTGCTATAATCAAACGACCATAAATATCTTAATGAACAGGAGACAGAATATGGGCGGCAAATGGGCGAATACGGCGGAGATAATCGGCGCCTTGAATCTGCCCCAACGCGATACGGCGGTCAACTACGTCGTAGATAGTATCATAGAATTGATCCGAGGGAAGAAATTACAGCCGGGCGACCGTCTTCCGGCGGAGCCCGAGCTTTGCTCATTGCTGAACGTAAGCCGCGGGTCGATGCGCGAGGCCATGCGCATTCTTTCGGTATACGGGCTAGTCGAGGTAAAGCGCGGCGACGGTACGTATGTGTCCAATTCGGAGGACAGCATATCATGGGATCCGCTATTTCTGAAGTTCATGCTGATCGCTCCTAGCGAAACCGAGATGATCGAGCTGCGTAACGCGCTGGAGCGGGTGTTACTGACGATTGCAATACAACACGCTACCCAAGAGGATATCGAGGATATACGCATGGCGCACTACGCCATGAAAATAGCCGTGGGAAAAAGGGAATCCAGCTTTGACGAGCTTGCAAAGATGGATATAGACTTTCATTTGACTGTTAGCAAGGCGACGCATAACCGCATGCTCAATAGCATCTATTGCTGCATAATGAATTATTTTTATCCGTATGTGCACAAGAGCTTGCAAGTATTGGAAAACTACGGGAATCAGGCGGTCAAGACGCATGAGGCGGCGCTAAGCGCCATAGAAACGCGCGATTACGAGGCGTGCGAAAAGGCCGGCGGATATATCGTGAACGTTTGGGAATCGCTTGTATTCACACGGGATAACGACGAATAGAGCGCTTGAGATTCGAACACGGCGGCGATGGCGGCGATTTTTGGCGCATTTTTGGCGCATGGGCGTTTGGGTCTTGACAAGCGAATCGCGAGGTATTATACTTCTGCCTACACGACGGGCCGAGCGCCATCGTCGTACACATATGCGGGCGTGGCGGAATTGGCAGACGTGCCAGACTTAGGATCTGGTGCCTAACGGCGTATGAGTTCAAGTCTCTTCGCCCGCACCATCGATAATTAGCCGCTTGCGGCTCTTTCGCGGGAGTAGCTCATTTGGTAGAGCGCCGCCTTGCCAAGGCGGAGGTAGCGGGTTCGAGCCCCGTCTTCCGCTCCACTTTTATTTTTTTTGCCTGAAACCGACGCTTGCGGGTGTAGCTCAATGGTAGAGTTCCAGCCTTCCAAGCTGGCTGCGTGGGTTCGATCCCCATCACCCGCTCCATAAAAATGCCTTAGTTTTAGGGCGAAAGCGGCTTTCGGGCCGTTTTTATTTTACTGTTTGTCGGTCGAAGCAATATAGTTTTTCGTATGCCGGCGATGCTCGGCGACAACGGCGGCGAAGCACGTTAGGAAAAGCGAGATGGACGCCTCGTCAAAAAAAAGACCGCCGCCCAGGATGGGGGAGACGTAGCCAAACACCGCAAAGTCGACCACGGCGAAAACGAGGTGCGCGAAAACGGGGCCGAACAGCGCGCCGGACAACCGGGGCTTTATATTCCGCCCGCCAATAAACGCGCCGGCCGCGGCGAGGATCCCAGAAAATAACCCTGGTTCAAGCGGAGGCCGCGGCAATAATGTTTTAGCGCCAATCGCCAAAAGACCGCCGAGCGCCGCGGAAAGCAGCGTATAAACTTTAAACCGATCCTCCGCGAAAAGCAAAGCGGCCGCGAGCGCGATACAATAAAGGAAGCTCCACGAAACCGAAAAATCCTGAGAAAGCTTAATAGGCGCCAGCAGCGCAAAGGCGATTCCGGCAAAGAATATCATCGCCGCGTAGAGCCGGCGCAGCTTCAACCGCTTTAGCAGAGGTTCCAACGATGAAAACGGCAGCATGACGAGCGCTAAAACATGCAGCATCACTCCGATTGGCATGAAACGCCCCCTTTTACCGGCTCAATTTGCTATTTACAAGCTTGTCCTTTTACGCTTTAGATAATTCAAATGCAAATAAAATGCCGCACGGCAAGATTTGATGGAAAAACTGGTTAAAATCTCTTGTCAAGC
>DBDD01000194.1:11585-11784 GCA_002293365.1 Christensenella sp. UBA941
TTTCGGGAGGATGGGACATGAAAAAGAAACTCGTTATTTCGATCTCAGTTGTTGTCGCGGTGCTGTTGTGCGCGGTTGCGTTTGCGGAACTAAATTTGCAGCCGATACTTCCCGCCGCCGAGGCCGCCGCTCCTGCAGCGGATACGCTTGGGCTAAAGCCGATACTGCCTCCTGCGGAAGCCGCTCCCGCCGCCGAAAG
>DBDD01000180.1:0-848 GCA_002293365.1 Christensenella sp. UBA941
GCGGATCGCCATCCGCCCCTACGTAATAGCGCGGGGGGATAAAAGGGGCGCAGCCATTTGATTCCCCGCGAAAATGCCCGTTTCCCCGGCTGCGCCAGGGAAACGGGCATTAACTAACCTATTGCGCCTTAGCCCTTCGGGCCTGCGTCGACGATATTCTTTGGCATATTGGTATACTTCGTAAAGTTCTTCGTAAAGCGCGACGCCAAATCCTTTGCTTGCTTCTCGTACGCGTCCTTATCGGCCCATGTGTTCTTCGGGTTCAGAACCTCGCTCGGAACGCCGGGGCAGGATGTCGGGATAAGCACGTTGAAGATCGGGTCGAGCACGAATTCGCTCTTTTCCAGCTCGCCGCTGAGCGCCGCCGTTACCATCGCGCGGGTGTGCTTGATGCTCATGCGCTTGCCTACGCCGTACGGGCCGCCGGACCAGCCTGTGTTGATAAGATACACGTTGGAATTGTACGTGTCGATCTTTTTGCCCAGCATCTCGGCGTATACGCTTGGATCGAGCGGCAGGAACGGCGCGCCGAAGCAGGTGGAGAACGTCGTTTCGGGATGGATGATGCCGCGCTCCGTTCCGGCAAGCTTGGAGGTATAGCCGGATACGAAGTGGAACATCGCCTGGTCGCGCGTTAGCTTCGCGATGGGAGGCAATACGCCGAAGGCGTCCGCCGTAAGGAATACGACCGTTTTCGGCTGGCCGCCGACGCCCGGAATCGCCGCGTTCGGAATATACTCAACGGGATAGCCCGCGCGGGTATTTTCGGTAAGCGAACCGTCGTTATAGTCCAAAACGCGAGTGTCTTCGTCCATGATCACGTTTTCGACCAGCGTGCCGAATTTGAT
>DBDD01000180.1:853-9497 GCA_002293365.1 Christensenella sp. UBA941
TAGCAGCCGCCTTCGAAGTTGAAGACGCCGTTATCGGACCAGCCGTGCTCGTCGTCGCCGATGAGCTTGCGCAAAGGATCGGCCGAGAGCGTCGTTTTGCCCGTGCCGGACAGGCCGAAGAACAGCGCGACGTCGCCAGCTTCGCCGATATTGGCGCTGCAGTGCATCGGGAAAACGTCCTGCTTCGGAAGCAGATAATTCAGTACCGAGAATACGGACTTTTTCATTTCGCCCGCGTACTGCGAGCCCGCTACGAGTACCAGCTTCTTTTCGAAGCTGAGGATGATCGCCGCTTCGGAATTAGTGCCGTCGACTTCGGGGACGCACTTGAAGCCTGGGGCGCAGATGATCGTGAAGCCGGGAGCGAAGCCCGTAAGCTCGTCCGCCGTCGGGCGAAGCAAGAGCTGATGCATGAATAAGTTTTGGCTCGCGAGCTCGTTGATAACGCGCACGCTCAGCCTGTANNTCCGCGCCCGCAAAGCCGTCGAATACAAACAGCTCGCGGCCCTGGAGGTATGCTGTCATTTTCTTGTAGATCGCGTCAAATTTTTCAACCGAAATCGGCACGTTGACCTTGCCCCAGTCGATTTCGCCTTTTACGCTCGCTTCTTCTGCGACGAAGCGGTCGTTAGGGGATCGGCCGGTGTATTTGCCGGTATTNNCGCGCGACGGCTTTTTCCGTAAGCGCCGGCACGGATAAATTCCGATGGATCGCTTTCGGGCCGATGATGCCCAAGTCTTCGATGTATTGCTGCATTTACTACACTCCTTTTGAAATATAGAGATTCCTACATTTATAATTATATCTTAAGAATAATAACGCACATCAGACGCTTTGGCAAGCGAAAGCGCATATTCAATCCGAAGCCTTTTGAATTTCTTTATCAGAACCGGCCGATTATCCCCGCCAGCGCCAGAAATTCCTCCGGCGCTAGCGCTTCCGCGCGTACGTTTTCACTAAGGCCGGCGGCGGATATGACGCTTTGGGCTTTTTCGCGCGAACCTAGATAGGCGGTTAAGTTGTTTGCAAGCGTCTTGCGGCGCATGGCGAACGCCGCAGTTACGAGAGCGTCCACAGCGTTTAGCTCGACGCCGTTTGTGTATCGCGCCCTTGGCGTAAGCCGGACGACGGCGGACTCCACCTTCGGCGGCGGGAAGAAGCAGTTCGGCGATACGCGCATGACGATTTCCGCCTCGGCGCGCAATTGTACCCGGACGCTCAACGCGCCGTACGCTTTTGTATTCGGCTTCGCGCGGAGCCTTTCGGCGGCTTCGAGCTGTACAAGCAGCGCCATCGACTGCCACGGCAAGCCGCTTTTAAGTACGCGCATTATAGCGGCGGCTGTGATGTTATAAGGTAAATTCGCGGCGACGCGGAAAGGCGCTTTAAGCTCCGGGATAGAAAGCTCCGCTCGCAAGAAGTCGGCGTGTATGAGCGTTATATTTTCGGCTTCGAGGGTTTCGTTTAAAAAGCGCACAAAGCCCTTGTCCACCTCGTAGGCGACGACGCGCCCGGCGCGCGCGGCCAATTCGCGCGTCAAAACGCCTAGCCCTGGGCCGATTTCGAGCACGGTATCGCCCGATTCGACTCCGGAGGCGGCGACTATGCCGGAAAGCGTATTCGCGTCCGTGAGAAAATGCTGGCCGTAGGTTTTATGCGGCGCGACGCCGTGCTCCGCCAAAAGCCGCTTGATTTCGCCTGGGGATAATAGATTCATGCGCTGGAGGCCTCCAAATTTTGTTCATTATAAGCAAAACGGAGCGCGATTACAAGTTACATGTATACATTGCCAGATATGTTTTCACAGATTGTTGCGCAATATAGATAAGCGATGATTAATTCTTTAAACCTGTAGGGGCGAACTGTGTTCGCCCGGAGGTTACGTATTACGTGTAGGGACGCCATACATGGCGTCCGGGATAAAAATACAGTCTGGGGCTGCGATTACACGTTTTGGGCCACGGACGCGATATATCGCGTCCCTACGGGAAATGCGCTTATACCACGGGCGAACACGGTTCGCCCCTACAATTATCTTAGATTTCACCCGAAAGGAGGAAAACCCATGTCCAAAAACTTCATGCGCAGCGCCGCGCTGCTCTTGGCAATAGCGTCGGCTTTCACGATGGGCGTAATTGCGCCCGGAGCGCCCGAGCCGGAAATGCCGGCCATTGAAGCGCCTGCGCCCGACATACTCATGCCCGATATCCCCATGTTCGAAGTACCGGTAATCGAGGATCCGTGGTTTGGCTACTTGCCGCCCGAAATGCCGGATAAACCCTTGAAGGCGGATCCGCACATCGCGCCGAGCGCGCATTTTAGCTTTGAGGAGCTCGTCGGGGACGACAAGAAACGAGACAAACCGCCAACAGAGTTCCCGGATAAGGATACATTCAAGATCGTCATAGATAAAGGGAATTGCGTTATGACCGTTTACGACCGCGAGGACGATAGTATAGTCCGGCAGATGCTTTGCACGATCGGCGAGCCAGAAACGCCTTCCCCGCGCGGAACGTTCAAGATGGGCAAGCATCGCGTGCGCTTCGGCCGGTTTGTGGATTTTGACTGCTGCGCGCAATATTGGACGGAGATTACGCGAAACGTATATATTCATTCCATTCTTTATAGAGAAAAGAGCGCAAAAACGCTTATCCGCCAGTCCTACAGGGAACTAGGCAAGGCCGCGTCGCACGGCTGCATACGCTTGACGGTACCCGACGCGAAGTGGATATATGAAAATATCGCGCCAGGTACGAAATGCGAGTTTATCAAGGCGGAAAAAGACGAGGCGCTGCGCGAGTCGCTTGCCCTTGCGCCGCTGCCGAAGAAAAAGAAGTAATGTAAGGAAGCTCCAGCGGCGAGATGTGATCACATCGCCCTGTTTATCATAGATGGAGACGTCTAAGAGGCCGCGGCAATGCCGCGGCCTCTTGTATACCCAGTTCTATGGTATGTCCTTCATAGCGTTTTCATGCTTATCCAGAACATATAAACGATACATGACATCTTCGACGGTGACGTCGTCGGGCAATGCGTCGAGGATTTTTTGGATTTCCTGTTTGTTCATTCGTGTTTCACCTCAGCTTAAGTTTAGCGCTGTGATCCTCGGCGCACAATACCCTTGAGCCTCTTCCCGGTATTTTGGCTCAAAACCTTGACGGCGGCATAAAGTGTTGGTAAGATTACTAAGTAATCATTTACCAAATATTGATTCTAAAAGGAGAAATTTTATGGAACAGAGAAACGGTATGTCAATAGCTGCTCTCGTATGCGGCATACTCGGTATCATCGGCGGCTTCATCCCCGTAGTAACGTATTTTACACTGGTGCTCGCGATCCTTGGCATCGTGTTCGGCGTGAAGGGCCGCAAGGCGGGCGGCGCTAATACGGGCTTGGCGACGGCCGGATTGGTTTGTGGTATCGTCGGGGTTGCGTTTAGCGCCGCCGGCGTCATCTGCGCCATCTGTGCGATCGGCGCGATTGGCTCGCTTGGCGCTTTTGCATAAGCTTCGCCTTCGGGAATTACGAATTTAGGCCGTATAGGTAGAATGATGCGCCTATACGGCTTGTTTTTTGGAGTACGGCATGTTTCCTTCTTTTGAACTATTTGGGCGCACCATAGGGCTATACGCGATTATGGCTATTATCGGCGCGTTCGCGGCAGGCTTGTATGCTATCAATGAAGGAAAAAAACGCGACCTCGATTCGAACGATACTATCGAGGCGCTGCTTTTCATATGCATAGGCGTATTGGTCGGCGGGCATTTGCTCTACGCGCTGACAAACGTTTGGCGATTTCCCGTTTTTTTCGCGAATCTTGGCCAAATCCGTTCGTTCGAGGATTTTATAAACGCGATTCTGCCAATCTTTGGCGGCCAGGTATTCTACGGCGGCTTGTTTGGCGGCTTGGCGGCGGGCCTTATATACGGGCGGCGCAAGAAGCTGGACGCGCGCCCCTACGCCGATATTCTCGCCTCGGCGGCCCCGCTGTTTCACGCTTTCGGGCGCATAGGCTGCTTTTTGGGCGGCTGCTGCTACGGCGTCGAATCGCGCTTTGGCTTCACGTTCAGGCGCGCGCTTATTCCGGAGGCCAATTTTGTACAGCGTTTTCCCGTACAGCTTTTAGAGGCGCTTTTCAACTTCGCGCTGTTCTTTTTATTTCGTTGGCTTTTAAAAAAGGACGCGCTTCGGGGGCGTCTTTTCGCCTTGTATCTTTCAGTATACGCCATTGGCCGCTTTCTGCTCGAATTCCTGCGCGGGGACGCTATCCGGGGCGCGCTTTTCGGCGTTTCCACGTCTCAATGGATCAGCGGAGCCATAATAATCGCCGCTTCAGTTTATTTCTTGCGAATTAAACGCGCTGGGAAGCTCTCTTAAATTAATAAGTCATATCACCGTGTTCATAAATTTGTCATATTTATGCCTTTTTGTTTTATTATACTCGTTCGGTAATTTTAGATTATGGATATTTTTGTATGGAAAGGATGTATAATTTAAGCGCTTGATGAAAGTTAAGGTGTGCGTTTTAACGTTTTGGGCGATACTAATGGCGGTTGCGTCCGCTTCGGCGGGCTGTGCGCGCGTAGACGCCGTCAAAGCCATGGCGACGGCGACGCCGATCTCCGGCGCGGAGGATCCCGAGCAGCCGTTTAGGCCGTCGGATTATTCGGGGATGATCGTGTCCGTAACTCACGAACGGATTTCGATCCAGCCCGGAGCGCGCTTGGGCGGGGAAAACGGCGCTGCGTTTGCCACGGTATCTTCGGCAAGCGCCGTAGGGGCGCTGGAAGTTCCTCTTGCAAGCGGCGTGTTGATTCGTCAATCGCGCTATATAGGGGAAAATGCCGAGCTTGTAAACTTGCTGCCCTACGAAATAGTGCCGGGGCTTCATGCCGAGGTATGGCTCGATTCGGAAGGCAACGCGGCGTATATACGCGTTTCTGTGCGTATGCATCTGGAAGCGCTTGCCTAGCGGCGCGATAAATGATAATATTTAAAATCTATAGCGGTATACGACCTTGGAGGCTTGATGGAAAATAATGGCGCGAAACAGCCGAAAAAGCTGAAACGCGTTTGGCAACTTCTATATATAATACTGACATTTGGTGTTTTGGTCGTATTCGGACTGCTGGACGATGAGGTCAAAAATATTTCAGATGCGCTTGAAGCGCTGAATCCTTCTTTTCTTTTGCTCGCGCTTGGCTCCATGATCGTTTTCTGGTTTGCCGAGGGCGTCTTGATTCATCTGATAATCAAATACCTGCATGGGCCGATTCGCCTTAGGTCTTCGCTGCTCATAAGCGTTATCGGGCAATACTACAGCGCCTTGACGCCTTTTGCCTCGGGAGGGCAGCCGATTCAAGCGATTTACTTGAAGCGTTACGGCGTGCCCGTAGGGACGTCTACGAGCGTGCTTGTCATGAAATTCCTTTTATGGCAAATAGGGGTACTGCTCGTCTCTGGCGTCGCCATCATTTTTAACGTCGGCAATCCATTCAGCTCCGGCATCGCGGCGGTCATAGTCGTCGGCTATGTGTTGAATTTTATCGTGCTATTCGCGGCGGTCATGGCGATGTATAAGCCGATTTTTATAACGCGGATCGGCGACACGATCGTCCGCTTCCTCGTCAAAATTCGTATCGTAAAGCGTCCTGAAAAGCTCTACGACAAGCTGCACGCGACGCTCGCGGACTACGCCCACGCCATGAAAACGGCGCGCGAGCTTAGAGGCAAGATTTTCGTACTGTTGCTCGGGACGCTAGTGGAGTTTTTCGCGTATTTGGGCGTGACATACTTTATCTATCTGGCTTTCGGCAATACAGGGCAGTCCTACATGTATATCGTGCTGCTCCAGTCGATTATCTACGTTACGGTGTCGTTCTTTCCGCTGCCGGGCGCTTCGGGTGCGTCGGAGGGCGGGTTCTACCTCGCGTTCAATTCAATATTCCCATCGGCGCAGACGTACGTCGCAATGCTTCTGTGGCGCGGCTTCACGTACTATATCAATATCATAGTCGGCGCGGGGATGGTGCTTATCGACAGCATCCTTCAGGCGCGCGTCAAGAAGCGCGCGGGGGATTTTGAAGGGTAGTTTTTTGCAGCGAATTTACAATTCATTCATCCTTGCGTTTATCGGCTTGTCGGTAAAGCATTATATTGAATTATGCTTTACGTTTGTGATATAATATCTATAAAAGGATTTGATTATTGTGGCGCAAGCTATGGTTAATTTTCGCATGGATGAAGAACTGAAAGCGGGCATGGAGCAGGTGTGCAAGGAAATGGGGCTGAGTATGACAGCCGCCTTCACCATCTTTGCCGCTAAAGTTAATAAGGAAAGAAGAATTCCGTTTGAAGTGGCGGCGGATCCCAATCCGTTTTATTCGGAGGCGAATATGAAACGCCTTCAAAGAGCCATCGCAGAGGTTGAATCAGGAAAAGCGAAGCTGACCGAGCATGAGCTTATCGAGGGCGAAGATGTTTAAGCTATGGCACGATGATGCTTGGGAGGATTATCTTTATTTGGTACTTACAGTATAAAGTGCTAATAACTAAATTGAGGAGTGGGCGGCATGGAAAAAACACGTCTCGGCAAGACCAATCTTATGGTGTCGCGGACAAGCGTCGGCTGTATTCCGATTCAAAGGCGCAGTGACGCTGAATCGACGGCCCTTTTGCGCGCGGCGTATGACGGCGGCGTCAATTTCTACGACACTGCCCGCGCGTATACGTCCAGCGAGCGCAAGCTCGGCCTCGCGCTTGGCGGCGTGCGAGCGAAGATCGTAATAGCGTCAAAAACCATGGCGAAAACCGGCGAGGGCTTGGAAAAGGATCTTGAGGAGTCGCTTTCAGAGCTCGGAACCGAATATATCGACCTCTATCAACTCCATAATCCCGCCGAAACCCCGTACCCTGGCGAAGCAAACGGCTTGTACGACGCGGCGCTTGCGGCAAAGGCAAAAGGGAAAATCCGGCATATAGGCATCACCAGCCACCGCCTTTCGCTCGCAAAAGAGATGGTCGAAAGCGGGCTGTACGAAACCATGCAGTTCCCCATGAGCTGCCTCGCCTCCGAAGACGAAATCGGGCTCGTAAAGCTTTGCGCTAGGCGCGACGTGGGGTTTATAGCTATGAAAGGCTTGGCGGGAGGGCTTATTACCAACGCGAAGCCTACGTTCGCTTTTTTGCGGCAGCTTGAAAATGTCGTACCGATTTGGGGGCTGGAACACATTTGGCAGCTTGAGGAATTTTTGCGCTACGAGGAAGCGCCGCCGGCATTGGACGACGATATGCGCGCGGCGATCGAAAAAGACAGGGCGGAGCTATCGGGCAACTATTGCCGGGGCTGCGGCTATTGCCTGCCATGTCCGGCGGGGATCAATATACCGATGGCGGCTCGAATGAGGCTGCTGCTTACAAGAATGGACTGGCGCGGCATGATAGGCGAGCAAGATCAAACAGCCATGCGCAAAATAAACGACTGTACGCGCTGCCTCGATTGCGCAAAGCGCTGCCCCTACAATTTAGAGCCGCCGGCGCTGCTGAACGAAAGCTTGGCATATTTCGAAGAGTTTCTATTGGAGCATAAGGCGTAATCCTTACAAATTTTTGACAAGCACAGGCTATTGTGTTATCATGCGCTTAGTATTAAACGCCACAGGGCCTCGCATGTTTTTGTAAGTCCAGTATGGGTTACGGGAACATGCGTTTTTTTGGAGAAAACATGGATTCGACACCCTTTACCGAGCTCGGCGTTTCGAGCGAAATAGCGAAGAGCCTTCGCAGAATGAAATTTACGACCCCCACGCCGGTGCAAAAGCTTACGATCGCGCCGTTTTTGAACGGCGAAGATCTTTTGGTGCAAGCGCCTACGGGTACGGGCAAGACGGCAGCCTTCGGTATGCCCATTATCCAGCGGCTCGATATCGCAAAGCTTGAGCCGCAAGCCTTGATTCTCTGTCCGACGCGCGAGCTGGCGCTGCAAATAACCGGCGTATTGCGAGAGCTTTCTTCGCACAAACAAGGCGTACGCATCGCGGCAATCTACGGCGGCGAGAATATCAACAGGCAGTTTCAGGCGCTCAGCAATTCCCCGCATATTCTGGTCGCGACGCCGGGGCGTCTCATGGATCACATGCAGCGTAAAACGGTAAAACTTACTGATATCCGCACGGTCGTTTTGGACGAAGCCGACCGTATGCTCGATATGGGTTTTCGCCGCGATATCGAGCGGATATTGCGCGCAACGCCCAAGGAGCGCCAAACGGTCATGTACTCCGCGACTATTCCGCAGGAGATATATTTTATAGCGGGCGAATACCAAAAGCACGCGAAAGAGATACGCGTCGAACAGGAATCGCTGGCTGTGGAAACCGTCCGGCAATATTATACCGTCGTACATACCGGCGGCAAGTCAGACGCGCTGGTCATGCTGCTAAAAAACAACGATTTTCCGTTGACGCTGGTTTTCGTGAACCAAAAGCACCGCGCCGATAGAGTAGCGGAGCAATTGCGCCGTAGGGGCATCAAGGCCGCCGCGCTGCACGGCAATATGCGCCAGAGCCAGCGCGACCGCGTGATGAAGCAGTACCGTCTGGGCGAATTGCAGACGCTCGTCGCGACGGACGTCGCCGCGCGCGGTAT
>DBDD01000051.1 GCA_002293365.1 Christensenella sp. UBA941
CAGGGATGTGCGTGCACATCCCCTTGCTTGCCGCGACTAATTTCCAGACTAATTTCGATAGCCCTATTATATCAAGACAGTCGAAAAAGCGTTTGGTTTAGGGCAGTTCGAACGATAAAAACTCGATATAAAAAGATATCCTAAATAACGCGGCAACTGTGCGCCCGACGCTTCGCTAAATTACTGAAGGTCTGAAACCTCATACTCAGCGACCACAAGCGTCATAATGCTTTTGCGCGATTGCCATTATCGGCATCGTATTTTTTCATATCCTTTCGTCCTTTCCTCCTACGCCTGATTTCTGTGGGAACTTAAGAGCGAACTGTTGGAACTCAAGAGAGCGGACACTATTGACGTTGAGACAGCTATATGCTATTTTGATACATGTGAGACGGAAGATAAAACCAGATAATAAATAGGATATTTTACGTTGGAGTATACGTTCGACATGACATGAAAAGCAGATACTAGACAAACGAACATGCTTTTTGTGTCTTTTTTGTTTTTTGCGGAGTCTGTGCATCAAGATCGGGGGATAGTTCTTTGGATTATTGCGAGGATGCGTCAATTTACCGCCGTCTATGGCATTCGCTCGAAAAAGCAAGTTTGAAGGACAAATACGTGTTGGCGGGCTTTGACGGTTACGTAGACAGCCCGGTCAATCCAATCGATCCGAAGGGCGCGTTCTTTGACACTATTGGCGCTTTTTCCGCAGCCATACAGGCGTACGGTTGTGAAAGCATGGACATACCCGTGACTTCAAATGGGACTCGTATGGGCGGGAACGGACCGCTTGCCGCATTGAGTTTAGCGGAAAAGGGCGCGCAAGTCGTCTGCATTGGCGCTCTGGGCGTGCCATTGGACGAGACGTTCGCGCCTCTTTATGAAAAGACGCTGGTATATTCTCTCGCTCCGCCCGCACGCTGTTACGCTCTGGAGTTTTCCGACGGCAAGCTTATGTTCGGGGACATAAAGGCGCTTGAGCAATTGGATCATGCAAAAGTATGTGATGTGGTGGGGCGTGTGCGCTACAGCGCCCTCGTGCTAAAAAGCGACTGTATTGTCTTTGCCAACTGGAGCGCTCTGCCGCACGCCGAGAATCTTTTGCAGGGCATTATAGAGGCTCTGGAAGAGGAAGACGCATGTAAGGACAAGCTTTTTTTTATCGATCTAGCTGATCCCAGCGGACGAAGCGCAGATGACTTCAATCGCCTGTTTGATCACATGCGCGTAATATCCGAAAGACGCAGCGTGGTTCTTAGTGTTAATGCCAAAGAGGCGGCGCTCGTCTTAAAGCACATGGGCGAAAAGATGCATTCATCCGGAAGTACGCTGCCCGAGGATGCTGCCGAACGGCTGGGCATCGCAGCTTTTGTATTGCATACGAGGGGAATGGCGATCGCCTCGCAATCGGAAGGGAACTCTATCATTGTGCGAACCTCTATACTGCGCCAACCGGCAGCTATCACCGGCAGCGGCGATAACTTCGGGGCTGGTTTTTGCGCTGGCCATATGTTAAAATTACCGATCGAACAATGCGTTGCTCTTGGGAATATATCGAGCTATCTGTTTGTTAAGAACGGAAGAGCCGCCAACTTGAGCGAAATAAGGGATAAGGCCGGCTGCTGGGGCGGCGTCCAAGAAACGTTAAACGGGAGTGAAGTTTGAAACTAAAAAGCAACATGCCTCCATAAAGGAGAGTACATCAAAAAAACCGCCTGCGCAGTCCGAAAAAAGAGGTATCGGCGGCTAAAACTAGGCGGTCAAGGGAACTGGGTCATCTTTAATGACATAGCCGCGCAAACGCAAGATATTTAAAGCTTGCGCTGTAGTAAGAGTTTTGGAGGGGTCGGCTTTGTGGTCGGCAAGATAGCCGTAAGGGGTGTAGCTCTCAAGCTTAGAGAGTATGTTCCAGATAGCGGTCAGGAGCATACGGCATACGCCAATGATAGCTTTCTTGTGACCACGGCGAGCTTTAAGCCTGCGGTAACGTTCCTTGCATTCAGGATATTTGTCCGAATGAACGATAGCGTTTGCTATTTGTACAAGGAGCGGCTTGATGTAGATACCGGCGCGGGAAATACGAGTGCTTTTGCGCTTGCCGCCACTGGAATCATTACGGGGACAGCAGCCCGCCCATGAACTGAGATGCTTCGCCGTTGGGAACACGGACATATCTACGCCGATTTCCGAAATGAGCGCGATAGCGGTCATGGGATCGGCAGAGAAGCCCGGAGCGGTGCGAATCAGATTGAGCATGGGCTCGTAGCGCGAGGCGATGTGAAGGATTTCCGCTTCGATGTTTTGTTTGTGGGAATTGATTTCATCAGTGTGGTGTAGCACTTCCCGCAGTTTAATGGCCTGTTCAGGCGAGATGGAACCATCTATTGCAGCCTGAATTTCCTCGATGGGGTGCTTACAGCGTTTGTCCACAAATGGTGTGACATCGAAAGTTTCACCGGGATGGGCAAGGATATGTTCGGTGATGGATCGCGCCGATTTGCCGAAAACATCTGAAAAGACGTCATCCAATTTTAGGTTGGAAACGGTCAGGCAGTTTTGGGCGCGGTTCTTTTCGCCGGTGAGCATGTTGGTCAGTTTGAACCGATACCGCACCAAGTCGCGAAGGTGGCGTATATCCGATGGTGGAATAAAGCTTGGCTTAATCATATCGCACATGAATAAGTCGCAAATCCACTTCGCGTCCTTCCGGTCAGTCTTATTGCCCTTTTGCGGCTTGGTGTATTTCGGGTGTGAGAGCGTGACCCAGCAGGTTTTCTCCAAGACGTTGAATACGGGAATCCAATAGCGTCCCGCCGATTCCATGCAGACTTCCTTGCATTGAAACGAAGCCAGCCAATCGGCAAGTTCGAACAGCCCTCTGGAAAACGCGGAAAAGCGCCTCTCATGGTAATCTGTGCGTCCATTCGAATCGGTAATGCCTATACAGGCATAAATCCAAGTCTTGTGGACGTCCAGACCGCAACAGTTTTTGCGGAAGATTTTGAACATGGCATACCTCCAAATTTCATTTGGAGAAGTCGGCAGTGACTGGTCGTCCGGCAAATTCGAGTCGATTTGTAAGAGATAAGTTTACGGGCTGCGATTTGCGCCATTCGTTGATGCCTT
>DBDD01000302.1 GCA_002293365.1 Christensenella sp. UBA941
ATTCCGCCCCAGGGCGAGGTGATAACCATCGGCCGCCACGAGGTGAAGGTTCTTCGCAGAACCTCGTCGAGAATAGAGCTCGCCAGAGTACGTATAATCTAAGAATCACTATATTTGACTTCGTCTTAGATAGGATGCGCCTCGGCAATACAAATAAATTTGCATTGCTCTCGGCTTTCATTACCTTTGGCGCGTAACGATATAAGAATCTGTATGAGCATGATAACCGTAAAACCCGTAACCACCGCAAGAGAGTTTAAGAAGTTCACAAAATTCAAACTCGACCTCTACAGAGGTAATCCGTACTTCGTTCCCCCGCTCTACGCCGACGAAAGGGAGGTGCTGATGAAGGGGCGCAACCCCGCGCACAAGCTCCATGAACACGAAGTGTTTGTTGCCGAGCGCGACGGGAAGATCGTCGGGCGCATAGCGGCCATCATAAACAGGGCGGCCAACCGCAAGGAGGGGACGGACTTCGTCCGTTTCGGGTTCATCGACTTTATCGACGACGACGAGGTTGTCGAGGCGCTGATAGGCACGGTCGAGGAGTGGGGACGCGCGCGCGGCATGACGGCCATGCACGGCCCGCTGGGTTTTACCGACTTCGACCCGGAGGGGATGCTCACTTGGGGCTTCGAGGAGTTGAGCACCGCCATAACCATACCGCCAACCATCGTACCTAAAACGGTTCCGATGCCGCCCGATACAGCCGCGCCGCCTATAAACACCGATGCGATCGCATCCATCTCCCAGCCGGTGCCGTCGGAGGGCCCTGCCGCCGTCGAACGCCCTACAAACATTATTCCCGCTAAAGACGCCAACATGGACATATTCAGAAACGTAAGGAAGTAGGTTTTTTTCACATTGACGCCCGAAAGCGCCGCCGCTGTTTTGTTTCCGCCCACCGCGTATATGTGGCGGCCGAATTTGGTCCGCTGAGTTATCGTGTGATAGATAATTACTAGGATTACGAGTATGATACCGGGTACCGGGAACGATGTACCCGGACGTCCTGTACCGAAAATCCATGTCAGATAGCCTATTACGATCGAAAAGAGCACTATGCGTACAACAACCGGCCATAGCGGGGTAATAGTGCCGGTAAGCTTCTGTGTACGCTCACGCCGCCTTAATTGCATTAACGCCAAAGCGATAATCGCGATAATTCCCAATAGCAGCGTGGAATTGTTCATACCGGTGAACTCGGGGCCCCACTCCGGCAAATGTCCCGCGCCAAACAATTTAAGTTCCTGCGGGGCAGGCACCGAAATGGATTTGGATATCCAAATAACGCCGCCTCTGAAAATCATCATGCCGCCTAGCGTCGTAATAAATCCGGGAATGCCAAGCCTCGAAAGCCAAAATCCCTGCCAAGCTCCGGCAAGCGCGCCGATTGCCAGGCTTATTAGCGCCGCTACCCACCACGGCAACGAAAGATCGCGTGCGGCCAGTGCCAATACCATGCCCGAAAAACCGGCTACAGAGCCTACGGATAAATCGATTTGACCGATAACGATAACCATAAGCATCCCAATAGCAAGCACGAGAACATAAGCATTGCCGGAAACCAGATTCTGGAAGTTGGATGGAGTAATCATCTTGCCATCCGATGCTATGTGGAAGGCAATGGCAAGTACTACCAACGCAATCACCATCGTGTACTGGCGCAATTCTCCGCCTAATATTTTCTTTAAATTCTTCACGAAGCCTCTCCGCCCTTTCTAGAAACATTGTCCGCCGCAGAGGTTGCGGTCATCATTCTCATGAGATTTTCTTGATTTGCGTCCTTACAGTCCAATTCGCCTGTAATGGCTCCTTCAAAAATCGTGTAGATTCTGTCGGACATCCCAAGCAATTCTGGCAACTCCGAAGATACTAACACGACCGCCTTGTTTTGGTCGGCAAGCTCGTGAATCAGACGGTAGATTTCATATTTGGCGCCGACATCGATTCCACGCGTAGGCTCGTCGAGAATCAGCACATTGGGCTCTGTGAACATCCATTTGGCCAAAACCACCTTTTGTTGGTTCCCTCCTGACAATGTGGCTACTCCGGCATCTACGCTGTGCGTCTTGATACTCAAGGAATCGCGCTGTTTCTGAGCCGCCTGAAATTCTCGCTCCAAATCAAGAAGCCCGCTATTTGTTATCGCGTCAAGGTTTGCTGACACTATTGTTTTTCGTATTGTATCCAGAAGATTTAGACCTTGAACTTTCCGATCCTCCGGCACATAGGAAACACCGTTACGAATTGCATCGGCAACTGATGCTAAACGAACCGCTTTCCCCTTTATTTTGATTTCTCCTGCGTGCCAAATGCCGTAGTTGTGGCCGAAAATCGACCGCATGAGCTCAGTGCGCCCCGCACCCATCAGCCCCGCAAAGCCTACGATTTCCCCTGCTCTTACATAAAAACTCGAGTCCTTGCAGACGAATCTGCCGGGAATTAGAGGATCCTCCACTCGCCATCCGGAAACCTCAAAAACGACTTCACCGATTTTCGGTTCATGAGTTGGATAGCGATTCTCGATAGGACGGCCTACCATAGAGCGAATGATACGGTCTTCATCCACTTGGCCGGATTCCACATCGAATGTCTCAACTGTGCGTCCGTCCCGAATTACGGTAACGGCATCTGAAATTGCAGCAATCTCATTCAATTTGTGAGAAATCATTATACAGGTGATATCTTTGTCTCTCAAACCGCGTATGAGATTAAGAAGATTAGCGGAGTCGGTCTCGTTCAACGCTGAAGTTGGCTCGTCTAAAATAAGAAGCTTGACGTCTTTTGCAAGCGCTTTGGCTATTTCCACCATTTGCTGCTGCCCAACGCCCAGATTCTTGATCGCAGTCGACGGGTCAACCGTCAGTCCTACCCGTTCCAACAGGCCCTTTGTTTGATGTCTGGCGGCGTCCCAGTCGATCAGCCCGCGCTTATTGATAATCTCGTTGCCTAAAAAGATATTTTCAGTAATAGAAAGCTCGGGAATCATCGTAAGCTCCTGATGGATGATTGCGATGCCGGCTTTTTCGGACTCCTTTATGTCCTTGAACGTCATTTCATTATCCATGTAAATGATTTTTCCGTTATAAGAACCATGTGGATAAACACCGGAAAGAACCTTCATCAAAGTTGACTTTCCCGCGCCATTCTCTCCGCATATTGCATGAATATTCCCTCGCCGCACTTGCAAGGTCACATCATCAAGCGCTTTCACTCCCGGAAAGATCTTAGTGATGCCCTGCATCTGAAGAATCAAAGAACTCTCCACAATCGCACTCCTCCTAACATTCGCAGTTTCAAACCATGCCACATGAGATGATTGGCAAAAAGATACGATGCCTTTCTTGCTTAATCCGCCTCTCGAATCATCAGCCTAATAAACTTGATGGATACTTCGAATAATTGTAAATGCTAATAAATATTATAAATGTATCCTCAAGGAAAACAAGGCACAATCCTATTCCGCTGAGTGGATTATTATGAACTGATCTATATGGGTGGCTCCTATTTGCCGATGTGCGCTACAACACCCTTTCGCAAACATCTTCATCTCGTCAGTCGCTTTGCTCATCGCCAGAATATGCGATGGCGTTCGCGCCGACACTACCATAAAAGGAACGCCCGCGCGATTCAATTCGCGTATTTTTCTCGTAGTGCCTATTGACAACCCTTGCTTTGAATCCATGTGCGCGCCGTCTTTATTACAGTAACAAGTGTTTAGATCAAACATAAAAGCTCACTCCTTAACTAGCTGTCCACCGGGGTGGAAAACGCGCTGGGCATTTGCAGTACCTTGTCAGTCGCTATGGCTGCGGCTCCATATAATGTGGGATCCACCTTTAGCTTGGATATTGTTATTTGAGTCTTTGTGTTTAACTCGGGGATAATGCGCCGGTTTACAACCTCCCTAACAGTGGGCAGAAGCAAATCGCCTCCCCGGGAGAGGATATCTCCTATGACGATGACGTCGGGATTGTAGGCATTTATCATGGTGACGCAACCATAGCCGATGTACTCTGCAACCTCGCGTACCACTCTATATGCTTTTCGGTTGCCCGTTCTTGCCGCTTCAAAGATAGAGTCGCAGAAGTCGGCGTTTCGGACGGCGCCCCTTGGCATACACTCCGGCACATGCTTTTTTGCCAACTCCAGCATGGCTGGCGCAGAACAAAACAGCTCTAAACAGCCATAATTGCCGCACTCGCAACGAGGCCCATGCACATCAACGCTGATATGCCCGATCTCGCTTGCCGCTCCCTGAAAGCCAATCAGTAGGTTACCCCGCTCTATTACGCCGGAGCCAACGCCGTCGCCCACCAAAAAATAAGCCAAAGTGTGCGGGGGCCGTTCGTGGTCGCCAAACCACCATTCAGCCATTGCGCCCGCGTTGGCGTCGTGTTCAATAAATAACGGCAGATCGAACTCGTCCTTGAACTCCTCAATAAAATTAATCGACTGCCATGTTGGAATCTGCGTCATAACCGCTATGCGCCCCTCATCCCGCAGATAGGGGCCGGGTAGGGCAAGTCCGATGGCCACTACGTGTTCGTGGCTTTTCAAGGCTTCACGGATTTTGTCCTTCATAACGGTCAGCACCGCGCGTTTATGGTCGTCCGGAGAATATGTCTCCTCAGCCTTGGCATATATTTTGCCGGATATATCAAATACGCCCACCGCAAACATATTGCGCGCGAACTTTACGCCTATTACCTTGTGCCGCCCGGCATTCAGGCCTAGGCCGATAGAGCGCCTGTTGCTTTCTCCTATGATGTTTCCAACCTCGACAACGATGCCCATCTCCATAAGAACCGCGACGATCTTGGTGATAGCAGCTTGAGAAAGACCCGTTTGCCGAGCGAGATCCGCGCGGGAGCAAATCTCCACTCGCTGCAATATTTTCACAACAGCCGAGCGGTTCATCTCCGTCATATCTCTGTTATTATTGCCTATAGCATCTTGCATCTGCTGCCATCCCATCGAAACCAGACTGAGCCCACATGTTCACTGCGTTGATACATTAACTACGTTGATACATTAACACGGTTGCGCATCGGTGTCAACGCTTTTTTCTTGGCGCAGACAATATTTTCCGATTTCTTTCTGAAGCTTGGCACAGCCTCTGATTAGTATTATCAGAGCATATTATCCGGGCATCTATTGAAACAGCTATCATTAGTTGATATAGTGAAGCTTGGGGGTGAGATTTATGGGAGCTTATCCTGCGGCCGGAAAGGACGTGCTTCGTATTCTGTCTGAGATAGAGTATAAGTGCGCCATGATCACTTTCTGCAAGCGCTTCGATCAGAGCAGCCCTATATGGAATCTCAACCGGCACAGCCATACCTTCATTGAGCTTATTTTCTTCTTGCGCGGCGAAGCGACCATCGCCTCGGGCGATGAGGTTCTATCGCCCGCTTCATATGATATGATCGTCTATTATCCAAATCACGAGCATCAGGAAACGATAGACCTGACAAAATCCCAGGAGATCATTTGCGTATGGGTCGATATCGGCGAACTGCCGCCCCACAGGGAAGGCGCTTTCCGCTTGCGAGATAAAAACCGCGTACTGGAGTGGCTATTTATCCATCTGGAAAAGGAGTATCGGAAGAACGATCCCTTCAAAGAAAAATTAGTTACTTGCTATCTTGACGCCATCTTCCAAAATATGCTTCGCCAGTTAAGCGAGGATGAATTAACGGGCACCTTAAATACGGTTGAAAAAGCGAAGTCTTATATGAACGAGCACTTCACAAGGTCGATTTCGCTGACGTTGCTGTCGGAGCAATGCCATGTCAGCTCTTCATACCTCCATAGGGTTTTCCAGAAGCAGACTGGCATAACGCCTATGCAGTATATAACGAATCTGCGCATACGCGAGGCGAAGTATCTTCTGGAAACCAGCGCGCTTCCTATTGTTGATATTGCTGAACACTGCGGCTTCGTTGATTCGCGATACTTCAGCCGCGTATTCAAAAAGCAAGTGGGGCATACGCCTTCACAATACAGAGAAAGGCTCTAACGCAGACGCATTCTTATCATTGCCCCGTGGTAACCTTGCTGCCATAGATGAAACTCCCCACCACCAGACCCTTTTGCTTTGCCGTCAGATTGGCAAAAGCCTGCACAGGAACAATATTTACAAACGGCGCCGTCTCTTCGTCGGCATAGCGTTGAGGCACCGTCAGAATACCAGAAGAACTATTATCTGTGGGCGCATCTGTAATTAGCACTATCCTGCCGCCCATCGACGCAAGCTTATGGGCCAGGTCGATCTGCAGGCCGTGTGTACGTCCCATTGGCGCGAACACCATAGCGCAGAACTCTGGGCCCGCCATTTCCATGGGGCCGTGACGGAACTGACCGGCCTCATAGGCGATAGACGGGTATTTGGCCACCTCCTTGATAAAAAGCGCGCCCGCGTCTACAGTCGCCATGCTATGGCCGCGCCCTATCAACACGATGTTGGGCGGGCTGCCCAAAAACGTGTGCATTGCTTCGGACATCGCCTCAAAAGAAACGAGGCTTTCCTGCAAATAATCTATTGACGCGTAAATTCTTTCAAGCGCCGCGCCGTCCCAATCGCCGGTCATCGCTTTACCCGCGATATACATGAACATAAGCGGAGCAAGGTACGTGCGTGTACTTACGGCTTGCTCGGCCGGCGCGCACATATCGAAGAGATAATCGGCTCGTTTTCCAAGCGGGCTATTGAAGCCGTTCGTCAAGGCCGCCATCTTACACTTTTGCGGCAAGGCTTCGCACAGGGCCGCGACCTCGCCGCTTTCGCCCGACTGCGATACGACGAACAGCAAGGTATCTTCACGTAGCGGCTCCTTCTCATAATGCAGCAGCTCGCTGACCGGCAGGGCGACAGCGTTGACGCCTTTTTTTCGCAGAAGGCTCGAAATGCCCAGGCAACATGAAAATGAGCTGCCCATTCCGGTGAAAACAACCTTGTGCTTTGGTAATTCCGCGCATCGTTTCAGTATATCCGCTTGCAGATAATTGGAGAGCGCTTTTTTTAAGTCGCTCGGCTGCGAATGAATGTCTCTTTCGTATACGTTCATAGCTATAATCCGCCTTTCTGCGAAAGGCACCTACGGGGTTATGAAACGCGGGTGCTTTTCGCCTTTACTAACGTGCTATACTATTTGCCGGGGAATCGGCAAACTACAGAACCCGAGGAGGTGAG
>DBDD01000355.1 GCA_002293365.1 Christensenella sp. UBA941
ACAAAGGGCGTACGCCCTTTGTTGAGGTATGTATATCGAAATCCTGTAGGGGCGAACTGTGTTCGCCCGTATCATCGGTAGGGACACGATATATCGTGTCCGAGATATAAAAAGAGGCGATTCGATGAATCCCGGACGCCATGTATGGCGTCCCTACACGCGGGCGAACACAGTTCGCCCCTACAGTAATTCATTTTCAAAGAGGTTTAAAGAGTGGCAAAGCGCGATTACTACGAAGTCTTGGGCGTCCAAAAGGACGCTACGGACAGCGATATAAAAAAGGCTTTCCGGCAAGCCGCGAAAAAGCATCATCCCGACGTGAATCCCGACGACAAAGAGGCGGAAGCGCGCTTTAAAGAGGTCAACGAAGCGTACGAGATACTCTCCGATTCCGGCAAGCGCGCGCAGTACGATCAATTCGGCCACGCGGCGTTCGACCAGGCTTCGGGCGGAGGCGCTAACGGTTTTGGCGGATTTGGGGGCGGCGGCTTCGGCGGCTTCGAGGATATCTTTGACGCGTTTTTCGGCGGCGGCTCCGTTCGTGGGTCGAGGCGTTCCGGGCCCGCGCGCGGCTCCGACTTGCGCTACAATATGACTATTACGTTCGAAGAAGCCGCGTTTGGCGTAACGAAGGATTTTAACGTCGTTCGCGAGGAAAATTGCGGCGAATGCGGCGGCTCCGGCGCAAAAAAAGGCACCGAAGCCAAAACCTGCCCGACTTGCGGAGGTTCTGGACAGGTGCGTTCGGTACAAAATACGGCGTTCGGCAGCTTCAGCTCGACGCGCCCATGCGACGCCTGCCGCGGCGAAGGCAAGATTATTGCCGATCCATGCTCGGCCTGTCAGGGCAAGGGCAGAATCAGCCGCAGCCGCCGTATCAGCGTAAACATCCCGGCGGGCATCGACAACGACCAAGCGATCACTCTCTCGGGCGAGGGCGAGGCCGGCAAGCGCGGAGGCCCTCCGGGCGATTTATACGTGTATATAACTGTGAAGCCGCATAATTTATTTATACGCAGAAACGAGAATTTATATCTCGACATGGTCGTCCCGTTTACGACGGCGGCGCTCGGCGGCGAAATAGTAGTGCCGACGCTCAAAACGCCGGTGAAGTACAACGTTCCGGAAGGGACGCAGCCCGGAACGGTCTTTCGCCTGCGCGACCAAGGCATAGCGCGCATCAGAGGCGGCGGGCGGGGCGATTTATTCGTAAAGGCAGTAGTAGAGGTACCCAAAAAGCTTACAGAAAGGCAAAAGGAGCTTCTGCGCGAATTGGACGCCGAGCTTATGGGAGAGGCGAAGGCGGAGCCGCAGAAAAGGAGCTTCGTCGATAAAGTAAAAGACGCGTTTAGCTAGATTCCAAGGCAGTAGGGGCATATCGTCCGGCACAAAAAGCATTTTATTACTAATTTTTTGTCTTCTATTTTGAAATGGCTGGAGCAGCCTTTTTTATCGAAAGCGGCGAGATCGTCGAGCGCTCGTACAGGGCATGCCTCGACGCATCTATTGCAGTTAGAGCACATATCTGCAAATCCGTACTTTTCATCCGGCGGCAATTCCGCGTCGGTAAGAACGGCGCTGAGCCAAAGCAGGTTGCCGTATTTGGGATTCGTAAGCAAATAATTTTTGCCGATAACGCCTAGCCCCGCTATTTCAGCGGCGTGCTTGAGCGAAATATAGCCGAATTGCTCCTTGCGCCCGCCGCTATCCACCCATTTGCCGCCAGTGGTGCTTATGGGTTTTGTTTTATATCCGTCGGCGCGTATTCGCTTTGCCAGAACTTTTGACATTTCGGTCATTGACGAGAGCATTGCATTGCGGCTTGCGGTATATTCGGCTATATCGTTTAGGACGTTCGGAGAAGACGCCGCGCCCAAAACTATTACGCTTCGACATTTCGGCATAACGTCGGCGGGCCTAAAGCCCTCCGGCGCCATGCCAAAATCTTTTGCGGCGGCTATACCGACAATATCCGCTCCCGCGTTTATACCGTATTCTTTTACTGTTGCGCTGGTAAGCCCTGTTGCCAATATAAGCCGCCTCCAAACCAGATTGTATTAATAATTCTTTTCGAGCGTGTATATTTGATGTTTCATGCTGTTAAAGTCCATATATGAATAGTATTCTTGTGCGATCGGGTTGTTTTGGCCGGCCGTCTCGGCGATTTTCGCATCCTCGATCGTCTCCCATACAATATAATCCGCCCAGGTATCGCCGTCTATGAGCAGCTGCCAAGAAATAAAGCCTTTTTGCTTAGATAATATCTCGTTATGCACCTTTTCGGAGGCGGCCAAATAGTCCGGCACGGACGCGCCTTTTGTTAGTTTATAAGATATGAACCAAACTGTGTTCGACATTTAATTACTCCCTTCAAATACTATACATTTATTTGATTATAGCAGGAGTAATATGACGACGGTATGTCTTATATTGTTATTGATTGTACGCGTGGAGAGATAGGGAACAAAGCAACGTCGGTGAACTGAATCACGCCCGTAACGTGCAGGCAGGCGATACCGTGTACAAAGAGCCACATGGTTTCGAATATCCTGTGCGAATCGTCACGGGTAAGGCCATAGCCGCTTTGTATAACGGATAGAATACTTTCGTATTTGCCGGTTTTACTGATCGACCAGCTTTTCCTCCGCAGCGATGCGCACGGCGTCTGCTACGCTGTGCGCGCCCAGCTTGCTGAAAAGGTTATTGATCGCGGAATTCACAGTATTTATGGCTAAAAGCCGCTTTTCGGCGATTTCCGCGCGTGAAAGGCCATTATAGAGATCCGAAAGAATTTCGCTTTCGCGCATGGACAAGCTCGCGCCATAATCGTAACCGCACGATTTTTTATATTTGGAGATCATTGCCGAGAGCCGCTTCGCAAAGGACGACGACTTGCGCCTTACGTTTTCAAGCCACTGGCTGGGAATTCCGCATTCCGGCTCGTTCAGCGCCGCCGCTGCGAGCCTGCGCATGTCCTTGCCGCATTCGACGAAGGGAATTATGATATCGTTATTCGAAGCCGCCAGATAAGCTTCCCTCAGCGCGCCAAACGCGGCGATTTTGTCCTTTAACAAATAACGCGCCAACGCTTCGAGCGCCAGCATCTCCACCTTTCCGAAAATTATGGATTCCCTTTGTTTCATCTCTTCTATATAGCTAAGGAGCATATGATAATTTCTAGTCTGGTAGTGATAGCGCGCTTTGATCTGGTTTCCGAGGTTTTCAACAAAATACGCATGGCTGTATGGCGCGAATTTCTCTTTAAGCCATGCGGGAACCTTCTTTGGCTGGCCGAGCGCTAAAAAATACCATGCGAGCGCTGAGTCGTAATTAAAGAAGCGATGGTCATAGCCGCCTTCGTCCAGCCGGGCTTTCATTTTCCCGAGCGCTCGTTCAGCCTCTTTGAGATTTCCTCGCAAAAGGGCCAATCGCATCATATAGAACAACGCCTTGCCTTCGATTTCGAACTGGCGGTTTTTATACGCTTGGCGCAAAACGCCTGTTAGAATCGGCTCAGCGGAGCTGTTCCCTTGATAAAACAACAGTTCGCCTCGGCATAGAACATCAAGTCCCGCCCAAGACTCGCCCCAACAATGGGAGATATGCCGCACCGATTTGGTCATAGCCTCTATATACTCCCTTGGAGCGCCGGAGCGCGAGGAGCCCGCCAAGCTTGCCCAAAAGCCTATCGGCATTTCACCGCAGCGGCCCGGTTCCGCCGGAGCTTTCGAAAGGCATTCGTCCATTTTCTCGAAATAGGCGTCGAAATCATACCGCCCGTCCAGCGTGCTCATCAGCGCGCGGACATTCCCCCAGTCGAAATACATTATGCCTAGGGTTCTATTGCGAAAGGGATCGTTTTCATCCAGACGGGAAAACCGCTCTTCATAGCTCTTCATAAGCCCGATAGCTTCCTCCCAGCGGCCAAGCCGGATAAATACGCGCACATGCATAACAGCGAAGAGCTCGACTTCGTCGAAGCAAAACTTCGGCGCGCGCTCGAAAATTTCGGCCGCGCAAAGCGCTATATCCGTCGGCATTTGTACGGGCAAGCCGTATAAAATCGCGGCAATGCCGCCGCAGTCCCCCGTCTTTTCCTGATACAGCAGAGCGTCGAGCGCATAGCCGTTTTCGCGGCACCAGACCGCGGCTTTTCCGTATGTCTCCACCGTTTCTTCACGCGTCAGGGCGTCTTGCTTCGTTCGTAAAAACTCCCAAAACAGGTGATGAATCAAATACGCGTTTATATAGCCGTCAAAGCGTATGTAAGCGCTTTGCTCCCTTAGCTCGCGCAGCAAGGCGTCATCGCCTCCCGCGAGAGCCGCTATCAAGTCGGTCGAAAGATGGTCGATAAGGGACAGCCTAACGAGAAAACGCCGCAGCTTTTCGGATACGACTTCGTAAGCCTCCGCCTCCATCATCTCGAATAGGTTGTTCCTCATAGCTACGCGGACATATCCCGCGTAGCCGGGCGACTTTCTTAATGAGCGCGCCGCAAAGCCGACGGCGAAAGCCCATCCCTTTGTATCCTCTAAGATATCGCGCAGCTCCTTTCTGGATATTGACAGGCCTTGCTGAGACAGGCAGCGCGCCAATTCGTCCTCGGTAAAGTTAAGATCGTCTTCGTTGATTAGAGGTACGATGCCGCGCGCATGCAGGCTTGCGAGCCTGATAGCCGGCAGCTTGCGGCAAATAAGAATTATCGATATGTTTTTCGCAGTGTGCATCAGCCGGTGCTCCAAGAAGCGCAGGATATCGGGATGATCGATTAAATGCGCGTCGTCTATCACGAAAAGCCGCTTGTGATTTGGCACGTAACGCAAACGCAGCGATATATACCGGTTCAGCTTATCCTCCGTATCGGGAAATCCCAGTATACGGCATTGCTGCGCAAATATCGCGTCCCATCCGGCTAGGATATTAGTGTATTTTTCCCAGAACCGCGAACCGGCGTTATCGCGCTGAGACAACTGCATCCACGATACCGGGATGTCCGCGCCGTCCGCGTACTCGGAGACAGCGCGCGTCTTGCCGCAGCCCGCTCCCGCCATGACAATCGTCAAGGGATGGCTAACCGCGTCCGCCAGCAAGGCGCGTACGCGCGGCCTCTTCAAAAAAAATACGTCATCGGCTGCTGGAAGCCGTTCCACGGAGCGCCTCCTTGAAATGGTGGTTTTGCGATTCATTTTATTGATATATCATCCACTTTTATGATAGTGGATGCTTGTTATTTCAGTCTTATCATCACTTTACTTTGATTTTATAATTAATATGCTAAAAATTATGGAGATTATGTCCCATGCGCATTAAAACTAAGATATTGATACCCACAATCGCGCTGACGCTTTTGGTGACGGCCGCGATTTTATTGTCCAACACGGCGCTCTTTTCGCGATTTGTCGATGAAGCGACGGTCAAAGAGGTGGCTGTAGCGGCGAAGGTCGCTCTCGACAGCCTTGAAGCGCTCAAGGCTAAGGCTTCAGCCGCGTCGATGATAATCGCAAACGACGCCGGAATCCAAAACGCCCTGATGAGCCATAGCCGGGAAGAATTGCTGGCCCGTGCCCGGACGCTGCAAAACGAGGCGGGCGCGGAGTTTTGCACGGTAACGGATCCAAACGGCACGGTTATCGTACGCACGCACGCGCCCGAGAGCTATGGCGATTCGCTCTATGATCAGGCAAATATACAGGCCGCCATGCACGGGGAAACGTTAGCGGCGATTGAAGAAGGAACTATCGTAAGGTTATCCGCGCGGTCGGGAGTACCCGTCTTTGATGCGGATGGCGCGGTCATCGGCATCGTCTCCGCGGGCTACCGCCTGGATACAGGCAACTTTGTCGACACGCTTAAAGGAATACTGGGCTGCGAGATCACGGTCGTCCTGGGCGACGAGCGTATCGCGACGACGATTTTGAACGAGGACGGCACGCGCGCGATAGGCACGCGCGCCGACGCCCAGATAAAGGAGACCGTATTCGCGGGCAACACCTATTCGGGGAGGGTGGATATACTCTCCCGCCCCACCGTCGCGAGCTATATCCCTATCGAGGGCGCAAACGGAGCGCCTATCGGCATGCTCTTCATCGGGCAACATTACGATCAGGAGCTTCAGTTGATTGGGGAATTCGTTCAGGGCGGGCTGATAATAGCGTTCGTCATATTGGCTGTATCCGTCGTGATAATTCTTATCATAACAAGGCGTATCGTAACGCCGATACAGGCGCACGCCGCTACGATCCGCGAGGAGCACGAGCGCACGAAGCTGATGCTGGACGCAACGCCGCTGGCGAGCCGCCTTTGGGACTCGGATTTCAATTTGATCGAATGTAACGAGGCGTCCGTCAAGCTGTTCGGCGTGAAAAGCAAGCGGGAGTATATCGAGCGCCATTTCGAGTTCGCGCCGGAATATCAGCCCGACGGGCAGCAAACGCGCGAGAAGACGCGCTCTATCGTGCGCGAGGCGTTTGAATCAGGTACATGCCGCAGCGAGCTGATGTACAGAATGCCGGACGGTTCGCCGCTGCCGACAGAGGTTACGCTGGTGCGCGTCCCGTACGGGGACGATTACGTCGTCGCCGC
>DBDD01000133.1:0-182 GCA_002293365.1 Christensenella sp. UBA941
GACGAGCCGACGGATTTTTACGGCGGCATAACGAAATACTCTTTACAGCTATTCCAGCGAGCGCACGAGCTACAAGTCGACGGAATAGCCGGAGAAACGACGCTGCGCTTGCTCTACTCCGAGGAGGCGCGGCCCTACGTGACGCGCCTTGGCGATCGTGGCACGGATGTAGAAGAATTCCA
>DBDD01000133.1:255-605 GCA_002293365.1 Christensenella sp. UBA941
GGCGCGCAAACGCGCGAAGCCATCTACTCCCCCGATGCAAAAGCCGCGCGGTCAAGTTCAAGCTCCGGAGGGAGCGGCGGTTCAAGCGGGAGCTCTCGCCGCCGCAGTATGCCCGCCATCAATCCGCCCAACGGCGATAACGCCGCCGCTATGATAGGCTACGCAAGGGCATATTTGGGCTATCCGTACGACCGCGGAGGCAAGGGGCCGACGAGCTTCGACTGCTCCGGCTTCGTTTACTGGTGCTTGAAGAATAACGGAGTAAGCCTGAAATACATGACGAGTTCCGCTTGGGCCAACGCGAATCTGCCGACAGTCACTAGCTTCAGCAAGCTTGAGGCGGGCGATAT
>DBDD01000133.1:647-8996 GCA_002293365.1 Christensenella sp. UBA941
GCGTCGAATATATCGAAGTCGTCGTATTGGTCGCGCAACTTTATATGCGCAAAGCGGGTATATTGAAGATTCGGGCGGGCGTGTTTATACTACGCCGTTTCTCCTATTAAAAGAAAGGCATAATTAGCTTGAATATAGGCATGTCTAACGCGTGTTTTTTCGGTAAAAGCGTAACGGAGAACTCCCTCCGGATGATACGCGAGGCCGGGTTTTCGATTTGTGAAGTGTTTTTTGACGCGCCGATGGAATACGACGAGGCATTTTTTCCGATTCTTCGGGAAGTGGTCGGCGATATGAAAGTACATAGCATACATGGCATGAGCTCTCAATTTGAACCGCAGCTTTTTTCTATTAGCGCGCGTCAAAAGGCTGCGGCGATGGACGTTTTCATCAATACGCTCGCGCAAGGGCGAAGGCTCGGCGCAAAGTATTACGTCATGCACGGCCCGATGCTAAACGGCGGCAGCATGAAAAACATCGCCTATGCGCGCATTGCCCCGATTATCGCCGATATTGCGCGCGTTTGCAAAGAAGAAGGGCTTTTGCTCGCATGGGAAAACGTGAGCTGGTGTCTGTTTAATAGGCCGGAGTTCATCGGCGGTATTCGCGAATATGCCGATCATCCGGATCTTTATTTTACGCTGGATATCAAGCAAGCGGCGCGCACCGGCGCGGATCCTTTCGATTTTCTCGAAGCGATGGGCGACCGGTGCGTAAATGTGCATCTTTGCGATTTTTCACGCGCGGAGAATGGCGTGACGCTCGGGCTTCCAGGACGGCGCTCGTTCGATTTTGCGCGCTTGTTCGCGACGCTAGAAGGAAAAGGCTATACAGGCCCCGCGATCGTCGAGGTTTACAGCGACGCCTACGATAATTATGAAGAACTGTTCCAAAGCGCGCGGGAATTAACCATGTTGTAGTGGCGATTATTAATCGCCACTACATAAACCGGGATATCCCTACGGTTTGTTCTGTTCCACCAATTGGTTTACCCATTCGCGGGGAGGCCCTTCCGTGACGGAAAACGCCTGTGAGCTCTTGACGCTCGATTCGGGGAAAAGATAGACGCGCGGCCCTTCGCGCGTTTCTCCCGGCGCGGCGTTAACATGAAACAGCGCATATGGAACGTAACCGTCCTTATAGATTAAGACGCTGGCTTCGGCCCAAGGCTTTGTTAGCGAGGCGTCCGAATCGACAGGCGGTAGGGCGATGGGCTCAGTCATGCCGGCAGCGTCGGTTTGGTAGCTCTTACCGGTTTCCGGGATGACTATAACGGCGCCGCTTATAGCGTCGTTTGTTATGCCGTCTAGGACTTCGATACGCAAAGCCGCGCCTGCCGCGGCGGATGGGGTTGGCGCGCTTGGCGGCGCGGAACGATACCAAAGCCCTACGGCCAGTAGCACCAATGCCGCAGCGACTGCGATAATTACAGTTTTATTAGAGACGATGCGGGGTTTTTCGGTATTCATAATAAGAGCCTCCACGTCCAAACTACAAGTTAACCTATGCGGAATAGGCTGAAATTAGAAGCTTTATAGTGAACTTATCAAAGGGGGTAAATGATGGAACGGTATATGGACGCGGCGTTTCGCGAGATAATGAGGTTAAGGGTCAATTTTAACAACATGATGAAGCCCAAGATCGGCGCGCATGGGCTGGAAGAGGCCGATTTTGACGCTGCCAAGCTGGGTGCGGCCAATGAACGCATGGCGCAAAAGCGCGAAACCATGAAATGGCGCGAATTGCCATACAATCAGGACGAGATTGTTGCCGATATCCTCGAAACGGCCAAGGGCGTACGGAAAGAATTCGACGATTTCGTAGTACTTGGCATAGGCGGAAGCGCGCTCGGCCCCATAGCTGTGCAACAGGCGCTGAACCATCTGCATTATAACGACCTGCCAAAGGCGAAGCGCGGCGGCGGCCCTCGGTTGTTTGTCGAGGATAACGTCGATCCTGAGCGGATGGAAGCGCTCTTCGACGTAATCGACATCGGGAGAACCTGCTTCAACGTCATAACGAAATCCGGCGGTACGTCCGAGACGATGGCGCAGCTGCTTATAATCTGCGATGCGCTGAAAAAGCGCGGCCATACGCCCGAAAAGCACATAATCGCCACGACAGACGAGAAAAAGGGCAACCTGATCATAATCGCGAAAGAATTGGGACTGAAGACCTTCTTCGTACCGGACGGCGTAGGCGGACGCTTTTCCGAGCTTTGCCCCGTCGGGCTGCTTGCGGCGGCTGTTTGCGGCGTCGATATAAAAGAGATGCTCGCCGGCGCGGCGTACATGGACGAAATCTCGCATGAGGGCGATATTTGGGAAAATCCCGCGCACCTTGCGGGCGCTATGATGGTTTTGATGATGGAGCGCGGCAAGAACATCTCCGTGATGATGCCGTACGCCGACTCTTTGAAATATATGTCCGACTGGTACGCGCAGCTTTGGGCGGAATCTCTTGGCAAGCGTTACGATTTAAACGGCAATGAGGTTTTTGTCGGCCAGACGCCCGTTAAGGCCTTGGGCGTAACCGACCAGCATTCGCAGGTACAGCTCTATGCCGAGGGGCCTTTCGATAAGGTTACGACGTTCCTAAAGGTAGGTGAGTATAGAACAAAGGTGGATATCCCCGATGGATTCGCGGATATAAAGGACGTATCGTTCCTCTCGGGCCATACTATGAACGAGCTTATCCAGGCCGAGGAGCGCGCCACGGAATACGCGCTATTAAAGGCCGGCCGTCCGAGCTGGACTATTACGCTCCCGGAGGTAAACGCCTTTACCATCGGACAATTGCTTTATTTCTTCGAAGTAATGACGGCGTTTGCGGGCGAGCTTATGGGCATCAACGCGTTCGATCAGCCGGGGGTTGAAGAGGGTAAAAACGCTACCTACGCGCTTTTGGGAAAACCTGGTTTTGAGATAAAAAAGCAGGAGCTGGACTCCGCTCCGGCGAATGAAACGAGGTACGTTTTATAGAAAATACTAATTTCTATTTTCAATTTTCTAATAACTAGATTGGAGGACAACCGTTGTTCAGAATCACCAGGAAGAGGGCGCTGCACGAGACGATTACGCTCATGGAGATCGAAGCGCCGTACATCGCGAAAAAGGCGCAACCCGGGCAGTTTGTTATGCTGCGCGTCCACGAGATGGGCGAGCGTATTCCGCTGACCATCGCCGACCCGGATGCGGAAAAGGGCACGATTACCCTCATCTTCCAAAACGTCGGGCATACGACGGAGGATCTGAAAAGCTTGGATGAGGGCGATTGCATACGCGATATCGTCGGTCCGCTAGGCAAACCTACGGAATACGAAGGCGCCAAGCGTGCCGCGATTATCGGCGGAGGGCTGGGCACGGCTATCGCCTACCCGCAGGCGCGCGCTTTGCATAAAATAGGCGTGCCGGTCGACGTTATACTGGGATTCCGCAATAAGGAGCTGATTATCCTCGAAGACGAGATGTCAAAAAATGCCGAAGCCGTGTATATCGCAACCGACGACGGCTCGAACGGGCGAAAAGGCCTCGTAACCGACGTTTTGAAGGAGCGGATCGAGGCGGGGGCAAATTACGACCTCGTAATCGCGATTGGCCCGCTGATAATGATGAAATTCGTCTGCAAGCTCACGAAGGAGTATAATCTTCGAACGATAGTTTCTATGAACCCGGTTATGATCGACGGTACGGGCATGTGCGGCTGTTGCCGCGTTACAGTAGGCGGCGAGATGAAGTTTGCCTGCGTTGACGGCCCTGACTTCGACGGGCATCTGGTCGATTTTGACGAAGCGATGAGGCGAAGCCGCATGTACGCCGAGCAGGAAAAAGCCATGATGCAGCTAAGACACATATGCAAGGCAACCGGGGAGGTCGTAGGATGAAGAATATGAGCTTGGAAAAGACGAAAATGCCCGAGCAAGCGCCGGAAATCCGCAACCGCAATTTCACAGAAGTTGCGCTAGGCTATACGAGCGAACAGGCCGTTGAGGAGGCGGCGCGCTGCCTTGGCTGCAAAAATCAGCCGTGCGTAGCAGGCTGCCCGGTAAACGTGCGCATTCCCGAGTTCATCGGGAAGATCGCGGACGGCGACTTCACGGGCGCGTATGACTCCATCCGCGAAACGAACGCGCTTCCGGCAATTTGCGGGCGCGTATGTCCACAGGAAACCCAATGCGAGCAGCTCTGCGTGCGGGGTAAAAAAGGCGAGTCAGTCGCTATTGGCCGTTTGGAGCGCTTCGCGGCAGACTTTGCTATGAAAAACGGCGTACTCGATAAGGAACCGCCTAAAATTGAGCGGAACGGTAAGCGCGCCGCTATCGTCGGCAGCGGACCCGCGGGGCTTACGTGCGCGGGCGACTTGGCGCGGCTCGGCTATGAAGTTACGGTCTATGAGGCGCTGCATACTCCTGGAGGAGTGCTGGTCTACGGCATCCCGGAATTCAGGCTGCCCAAGGCGCTGGTGCGCGATGAAATCGGCTCCATCGAAAAGCTAGGCGTGAAGATTGAAACGAATATGGTTATCGGGCGCGTGCTCTCGCTGGACGAGCTTTTAGAAACCTACGACGCCGTATTTATCGGCAGCGGCGCGGGCTTGCCGAGCTTCATGAAGATACCGGGCGAAAACTGCAACGGCGTGTTCTCCGCGAACGAATTCCTAACGCGCGTAAATTTAATGAAAGCATACGACCGCGAAAACGCCGAGACGCCCATCGTCGTAGGCGAAAGCGTGGCCGTCATGGGCGGCGGGAACGTCGCTATGGACGCGGCGCGCTGCGCAAAGCGATTGGGCGCGAAAAACGTTACTATCGTCTACCGGCGCGGCGAAAAAGAGCTTCCGGCGCGCTTGGAGGAGATTCACCACGCGAAGGAGGAGGGCATAGAGTTCATGTTCCTGACGGCCCCGGTCGAAATCGTCGGCGACGAAAACGGCTGGGTGAAGGGTATGAACTGTATTCGGATGGAGCTGGGCGAACCGGACGCGTCCGGGCGCAGGCGGCCTGTCGTTATCGAAGGCAGTGAATTCTTCCTGCCGGTACAGACGGCGATCATCGCCATCGGGCAGACGCCGAATCCGCTTATCGCGCGTACGACCGAGGGCCTTAGTATTCAAAAGTGGGGCGGTATTATCGCCGATGAGCCAACTGGAAAAACGAGTAAGGCGCGCGTTTATGCCGGGGGCGACGCCGTAACCGGCGCAGCGACGGTTATCCTCGCAATGGGCGCGGGCAAGGACGCGGCCAAGGCGATCGATGAGGAATTGAAGTGGAGCATAGAGTTGAAAAAATAGGAATTATTATCCCGGCGTTAAATCCCGATAGCAAATTACTAAATCTGATATCTGAACTGAAAGCAAACGGGTTTCGGGATATTATAATCATAAACGACGGCAGCCGGGCGGATACTGAGCCGATCTTTCATGAGGCTCAGAAGGAGGGCGTGACAGTCCTCCGCCACGCCGTCAATCAAGGTAAAGGCCGTGCGTTGAAAACGGCTTTTAACTATTTTCTCCAAAACCATGCCGATTGCGCCGGCGTTGTTACCGTAGATGCCGACGGCCAGCATAGAATAAAAGATATTCTTTCGTGCGCCGGTGCGCTTTTAGAAAATCCCGATCGTTTAATCATCGGATGTAGGGATTTTTCAGATAAAAATGTTCCGTTTCGAAGCCGGTTTGGAAATATTTGTACACGGAAAATGATGCGCATATTATGCGGAATTACACTGTCCGATACGCAGACGGGGCTTCGGGGCATTTCGATCGATGATATGCCGCTGCTTTTGTCGATACCGGGCGAGCGCTTCGAGTACGAAACCCAAATGCTGCTTACAGCTAAGGATCGCGGTATTGAATTCGTCGAGGTTCCTATTGAGACGGTATATATAAAAAATAACGAATCGTCACACTTCAACCCGTTGACGGATTCTTTCAAGATATATAAGCTGTTTTTGAAGTATTGCATTTCGTCTTTATCTTGTTTCGCAATCGATATTCTGTTGTTTTCAATATTTGCGGCGGCTATAAAGACGTTGGCGCCTAGGCATTATATTTTGGTGTCTACGATAATAGCCAGAGTAATCTCATCTATAGCGAATTACTATATTAACAAGAACAAAGTGTTCGCGAATAATCTTTCAAACCGCGCTATTATAAAATATTTTCTTCTCGTAGCGATACAAATGCTGGTATCAGGCGCGCTTGTGACTTGGCTGCATGGCATAATGCGAATAAACGAATCCGTAGTGAAGATAATTGTCGATGTTGTCTTATTCTGTTTAAGCTTTTTTGTCCAAAGGGAATGGGTGTTTTCAAAGTGAAGGAGTAAGGAATTGTTTGGTGGAGTTCTAAGAAGTATCGCCGCTTTGTTATTGCCTATCAGTATTTTGGGATACGGGCTGGCCGTCTACCAAAGATTTAAGCTTAAAATCGAGTTTATTCCTGTATTCGTTTTTTCGTGCGTTATTTTGCTAATGTTTTTTGCCGGCCTATGGAACATTATGCCACTGGTTATTTGGTTTATATTATTGGGCGGTACTGCTTTATTTGGCGTAGCCGTATACAAGGCCATTATAAGCCGGAAATTTCCGATTGCCCGGCGGGATATCTACCTGCCGGGCATATTGGTTATCGCGGGTCTGGGGATTATCTATGCGCTAAATTTTCGTGATGCGAGGTTGATGGGTGGCGACAGCTATAATCATTGGATAATAATCATTAAGGATATGCTGTTAAACGATCGATTGCCAAACTTTATGTCTCCTATTATATGGTTCCCAACGTATCCGCCGGGCAGCGCTTTGTTCATATACTTTGGCGCAGAGATTCTTGGAAACGCCGATGGTATGCTTTTATTCATACAAATGGTGCTGATCTTATCTTGCACGCTATGCCTATTTGCTTTCTGCGATTCGAGCAATTGCGCGGACGATAAGAAAGTGAAGAATATAAAACGTATTGCAGTTACAATAATGATGGCTCTGGCGACTGTATACTTTTTAAACGGCCCGTCATATGGGCCGCCATCCACCTTTGATATACTTGTGGATAATTTGGCGTTATTATTTGGTTTGACAGGCATTGCGATTGTCATGTATTATCGCGACGATATAATAAAGGCGGCAATTATTAGCGGCCCTGTAATGTGCGCGACGATACTGATTAAAAACCCTGGTGTTTTTTATGTATTGCTTCAAATAGCATACCTTTTGTTGTTATACTGCAAAGCCAATAAGCGCAAACCATCGGTTAAAAACAGCCGGCCTAATATTAAACGCGCTGCCGCTTCGGAAGAAACGGCGACTGCTGGCCACGATAGAGGACATGAATCGAAAAGAAAAGAATTTGCAGTATCGAGACGCAGGCTCGCGACAGTTTTATGTATTGTAATTGCAGCACCGTTTATCTGTATGTTCTTATGGCAGAAGCATGTAGACTTGGTTTTTCCTGACAGCTCGGATACATTCCACGCAATCTCGATAGAGAGCTATTCGGACAAATATAACGCCAAGTCTGAGGACGATCTTGCAAATATTACGCAATCGTTCATAAACAAATCGTTTGATTTTAAAAACAATACACTGTCAAGGCGCGTTTTGATCTGGAACGCGGTTGTTATTGCTTTATACGTTGTCGCAAAGATCACAAAGCAAAATGAACCTAAGCTGATTTATTCATTGCTATTTGCCGATATCGCGTGGGTATTATATTTATGCGGCGTTTTATTGGTATACATTTTTTCGATGTCCAACGTTGAGGCATTAGGGCTTAACGCTTATGACAGATATGCGCTTTCGGGTCTTAGGTATTTTGAAGGTTATTTGCTGATCCAGCTGGCCTTGTTCATTCATAGAGCCAACAACTATAGCCGCGCGTCTATTCGCTCTATCGGCGCAGTATTGTGTATGTCGGCGTTTGTCGTTTCAAGCTGGCAAGGGATTAAGGAGGCCTTTACAAAGCCGATATATGAAGGCTCGGATTTGCATCAAGTAGAAACGGCTATAACGGTAGTGGAGCCCCAAGCTTCTTACGCGATTTACGCGTACAGGGATCAAGAAGGCTCTCTAGGGTATTTACCTTACGTTATAGCTCGTTATACGCTATGGACGCCTAGGGTTACTCATCTTAACAGCGTTAGTACTCCGGAAACAATGCTAGATACCATAGGATATCACGATTTCTTGGTTGTTGTTCAAGAAGACGAGTATATCCGAGAACTATTGCAAAGCCTCGGAGTGGTAAAAAACGACTACACAGGCACATACTATGTGCGTGAGTTGTTGGGCATGTGAACCGAAAAACTCGTGCTTGACATATACTGCTATCTTATGTATCTTCTCTTTATCAGCGCGC
>DBDD01000200.1 GCA_002293365.1 Christensenella sp. UBA941
TTGAAGAAGTTACGGCTGAAGGCTGACATGTCGAGCTGCTTGCCGATGCCGTCGAGGTCAAAGAGCTTGGCGGGATACTTGGCCTTCAGGTGCATGTAGAGGTCATCGAATTCCTGATCGTAAGTGGTTTTGATATACATTAGTTGTCCTCTCCTTGCACCCAATTTTGAAGCGCCTTTGCGTCTAAGAATTGGCCGTCGATCTCCGCAAAGGGCATGGTCATGATGCCGTGTTCCTGTGCAATCGGCATGAAAACATCTTCGTCGCTGCAAACGGAAAACGGAATGCCGTTGATCTCCAGCGCGTTCTTAATCATCTTGCATTTAGGGCAGTTGTTCGAGTAAAGCGTCATCGGTTTATACTCCCAATCATCATCTTGCTCCGTATCAATTAAACGGGCGTATTTTTCTATGGCATCGACGGTTTCGCGGATGTCCTTGTTTTGGACAGATATCGAGGGGAATGGGAATTGACCGCAATCGAAGGCCATTTCGTCATGTCGTACTCTGCGGATCACGTCGGTCAGCTTATCCCCGCGCCGGAGCATACGCCAAATGCGCACACGCATAGGCACGTCGATATTAACGACGATAGGAAACCGCTTGCCGTTGTACGTCCGATTGAAGAATTTCACGCCTTTGGGGTCGATTACGTATAGGTCAGACTGGTCTACTTGGGCCTGCGTCGCAGCGTAGTGGTTGCCATCGAAAAAGGTATAGGCGACGATATTATCCAGCGACATGACTTCCTCGGCGGTCACGAAAATATGGCCGGGTTCGCGCTGGTATCGCGGAGGCCGGGACGTATAAGACGCGACTGATTTGTAGCCGCGTCTTTCAAGTTCCTGTGTTACTGCTGTTTTTCCGCTGCCGGACTTTCCGACGAGCAATACGACTGTGTTTGAGAGCCTTGTCTTACGAACATTTCGTTTACCCATGCGTTGTCTCTATCCTCCGTTTCGTCAATAAAAATAAATTCCTGCGCATACGGGAGCGAACGCGCCCATGTCATGAAGTCCGACGACCATTCAGAGAGCCGGTGATGGCGACGCTGCCCTTTGGAACACATAGCGAATAGCGTTTCGTAGTTCATCTTCACGGTGCGCTTCTGTTCAAAGCTGGACGGGAGCGCCTGTTTGAGCTTGCGGAAATGGTTCATAGCATCTGCATGTGAGTTGTGCTTCGTGTAAATCAAGTATTTATTGCGCTTTACTTCTAAGTAATGGAGTGCGTGAGTCCAGAACGACAAGTCTTCTATGTCCCATTCACTCTCGTCTGCGCCGAACATGTCTGCCGTAAACTGGTAGGCATGAAGCTTGTGCATGGTAGAGCATGAATTAGCTACTGTACCAACCTTGTAGGTGTCATATTCGCTCCAAAAGTAGAGTGGCGCGGTAATATCGACGCTAACCTCAATAAAGCGCAGGAACTTTCGGTGTTCGCTCCCGGCGTGAATTAGGCTCTGTGCAAGCTTCATGTCGTTAGGGCCGATGCCGACGAACAACGAATTATCGCCTTGCGGCATATAAACGCTGTCGCCTAAATGCCAGCTATCCTTCGGGTTCCTCATACCGCGCAGCGCGGCCTCAAACCCTGTGACTTCGGTGTGTTCAAATTTCATGTTAAAAATCTCCTTATTGATTTAGTGGGCGTAGCTGCTTGAATTTGTTGGCGTATTCGGGATCGAAATAGGAGCGCACAGCGCCGCATTTGCTCTCGTAGCTTCGCAGCATCTGCTCATAGTGGTAGTCGCCCCGCCGCTTCCGATTTCGTTCACGCGCCAATTGATGGGATTTCAAAAATAATCCCTCCTTTGCATGAGAAATTTGGTCATAGCGTGTTATTGAGTTGTGGGCTGGCTTAAATTAAGAGGGGCGCTGCTTATGCGTCGGCAGATTCCACGGCCTTCAAATTGCCTGTCCAGAACAACCATTTGGGATCGCTGGTATCTTCCTGTAGGGAAACGACCACCGGCAGATCGCGATGCCGCTCATCGAACTCAACGGTAAAAACATCGTCCGCGTGAGCGTGAATCCAGTCCTTATACTTGTCGGTGAACCTCGGATAGTCGGCGTCGCGCTTGATGCTTTCGAGGTCGATCATAACCTTGTCGCCCTCTGCGAAGTCGGGCGTCATGTTTTTCTTGTCCGCAAACGACGTGAGCTGCGCGATCATGCTTTTCGCTTGCTCCTTCGTGTGTCCTTTCGCCTGTAGCCTACGGATAGCGGCTAGTTTTTGTTCTCTGTTCATGTAGCGTCCTTTCAATCAACGTTATTTTAGGTGGCTTTTGAGGTAGTAACAGAATGTTCCGTAGATAAACAAGCCGCTGCATTTCTTGTTTTCGATGAACACAAACGGGAGGCCGTACCGATGCCAAAAGCTGTGCAGCGACGCCCAAAATGACTTCTTGTTATACTGCGTCCTGTAGTTGCCAGCGGCCATATCAGCGTAGGAGGCATTTTCGATAAGCAGCACCTTATTGGCCGGGGCAAGCGCCAACTCCTTTTCAAAGCGGTCGCGCTGCTGCGCAAGGTTGCCGCTCAGTTCTTCGAGGGAGCCTTTTCGCTCGATCATGATTTCGTGGTCGAAGTACAGATCGCGGGGAATCGACAGCGCTTCATTGGCCGGAAGCATGAAGGAATAGTCGCCCTGACTTAGCGCCTTCTTTTTGAACGCGATACCTTTTTTGGTAAAGTGGTCGGTGATATGCCCATTTTCTTTCTCGCGGGTATCCACGAGGATCACCATCGAACCGATCAGCTCGTCTATTTCTTTATCGGTGAAAGCAAATCGTTCAAGCATCACAGTACCTCAATATGTGGACTTAGACCGGCTGCGCGGGTTCCTGAACTTCTTGACGATGGCTCTCTCACGGCTGTCAAACTGACCCTTATCAAGCAAATCCAGCATTTTGGCCATCTCATATTTGCTGATCGTCATGCCGCGGGCGACAAATTTAGGCACACGCATAATAGCCCCGCAGATATCGCGAGCGCGTTCCTCGTTGAATATCAGCTTTTTGCTGTTCAGATACTTCCACGGCGCGACATTTTGAATTTTACCGTCCTTGAAGTAGAACATATTGTGCTTGAAATCGAATTCTCCAATCACATCGTCGGGAGCGCCGGTGAACCGCGTCACGATCTGATACGGCCCCATCGACAGGGCGTATTCAGATACGAAATCGACGTTTTCAAGCTTTGCCGCGTTTAGCTTCTCCACGGCCTCCTCTGAATCCAGAAACAGGTCGTAGTCCTTTGGTGTGGAGCCGTTATAGAGGCTATAAATACAGCCCCCAGCAAAATACGAGTGCTTGTCGATGTATTCCCTGATCCGCAGCGGCAACCGGGAAAGAAGGTTTTTCTTTTGAGCGGTTAGCCTGCGCTCCAAATCACAAAAAAAGGCGCATCGCTTCTCGTCGTCGTTAAGTTGTTGCGTGTTAATCATATTGACCTCTCTTTAGCTTATTGCATCCCAAGTTTTCAGGATTCTTTCTTTGTCGATGGCGCTCTGTATCCATTGCCCGTCAGCGTCTTTTGACCAGCGGCCTTCTTTCGAGGTCTTAGTTATCCGTATAACGTGGCCGGATTTAATCTCTGACTTTTCAAAATCGCCAATCTTGACCTTGATTTTCTCGATCTCGCCGTCATGCAAGCAACAAATCGTCAGCTTGGGATGGGTGTATTTCCTGTCAACATCCAGAACAAGGTAATAATCCGGGGCATGACCGGGATCAAGCGACTTGACATAACCAAGAGCGTTAAATTCCCATTGAAGCCTTTGAGATAGAGTGTGTTCCGCGTCGTCAGGAATGTCGTTCCAGATGGCTCGCAAGGCGGCGTCACAATCGAAGTCCCTGTATTGCTTCTCCGTCTCAGTATTCGAGTGACGCATGACGTAATCAATCAGGCAGTTCGGGAAGCCTTCGATTATCGGAAAGTCGGCGCTTTTACTGAATTGTGCGCGCCCATAAAGCTCGTCAAAACAGGCTATGAAAAATAGGACTTTCTTAATCGTGCCATAGTCCCGAAAGAAACCAATCTTGACCAAGATATCAATTTGGCCGCTGTCGATGTCTTTTGCTTTTTTGAGCTGCTTGAACATCTCATAGAAATCTTTTTCCTTGCCGTACTTCTTTCCAAACTCAAAAAGCGCGTCCGCGGTGCGCTGTGTAAGCGACTTGATCGATGCCAGCGAGGGATTGATTTGGTTTTCAGCCTTATTTGCGGCAAATTCTCGGTTGTCAGCCCCTAACTTAAAGCGCCCTTCTTTGATTCCAAACGCTTTCAGCATCTCTTGCTTTAAGATCGCGACTTTATCCTTTTTGCCTTTGGCGCTGTAGACAGAGAGCAGCGTTAGGTAGAATTCATACGGATAGTGCGCTTTGAGATAGGCGCAATACAGGCTATCCAGCGCCATGCAATAAGAATGCGAGGCGTTGAAGCCATAGGCGCAGCTATCATCTATTATCTGCCAGATGCGCTCGCTCATTTCGCAGGCTTCGGATTCCGCGACGCCATCATCCTGTAATATCTTATCTTTCATGCCATCTACAAAACGGCTCTTTAGTGGGCGCACTTTTTCAGGGTGCTTCTTGGCAATAGCTTTAATAATGCCGTAGCACTCGTCCATCGGAAACCCGGCGTAGTTCAGGACTTGCATGGTTTGCTCTTGATATAGAATAAACGACTGTGGGAACTCAGGCGTCTGGATAAGCTCGTCGAGCGCCTTGATGCCATACGAAAAGGGTTTGCGTGATTCAAACTTCGCGTACATAGATTTAAATGCGGGGCGTATCGCCGCGATGAACGCCGCCAGCTCCGATACATTCCGGGGCTTATATTTCACGACCTTTCGCGTTGTGGATTCTTTTTCGACCTGATTAACTCCAACCGTCCAGCCGTTCGCGTAGATATTCCAAACGGCATCGTCGTTCTTGACACGCTCCAGAAGCTCATTGACGGTGAGATGCCTTTCGCCGGCACGCTCGAAAATTGAATGTATCAGTAGCGTTACGTCCACTTTTAAAATGTCATTCTTTAGAAACTTGTAATTTTCAGCGATGTTGCCGTCAATCACGGTGGTCATGTACTCTTTCTTGGACGTATCCGACTTGCACTTTATAAGGCCGATTTCTTCGCGTATGCTGCCCTGATAGAGTAAATACGCACAAGGAGCCTTCTTCTTGTCGCCTATAATGCCCCAATATGGCATAGACTGTCTAACCAAATCGTGATATTGCTCGTCAACAAAATCAAAGATATCAAGCTGCTCACGCTCGTCATCATCGGCGAATTTTATGGCCTCGTCGTATTCCTCTAGCTGCTTTGAAACCTCGTTCGCGGTTATGAACTTCAGATTTTTTGCGCGGGCGAAAAGCTTGAATGCCGCCTTTTTCTTCAACGTGCCGAAGCAGATCATTGGATAGGCATGGTCTTTACCCATGACCTCTTCCTGCGCCTGAGCGAATATCTCCGGGTTGCCTGTGTTTAGATCGAGGTCGGGTAAGGAGCGCGTTTTCAGAATACGTGTCGCGGATATGAAGCGCTCCGGGTAGAGCTTAACCGGCGACTTAAACCTGTCTACCTTGCTAAAGCCACACAGGGTATTCGTGAAGTAGCCGACGCCGCTGCCGCGCCCGCTGTCGGTAATGATACCGCCAAGCTCAAGCGCCCGTTTAACGATCTGGTAGTCGATCAGCGGATAATCGACCATGCCAGTCTTTTTATAAACGTCAACCTCCATTTTGACGCCCTCGTAGTAGCGGTCATACTCGCTGGACGGGATATCCTTCATGTACTCTTTGAACTTCTTTGAAATTAGGCGGCTATAGAGCGAATTCCGTTCTTCTTGGGATAGATGCGGGTAGAGCGTCGGCAGCTTAATATTGTCGTCTAAAACAATGTCCTCAAAATCCAGCAGGAGATCGCAGTTCGCCATTGCTCGTTCCACTTGCTCCGGGCTAAAGACGCCTTGTTCGGCGAAGCGTTTTCTGACGGTATCATCGTCCGGGTAATCCATGAACCAGCCTTCTTCATCGTCGTATTTCAAGCCTCTGCCGGCGAGGATATCGTTTCGGTCGGCTGCTTGGGCTTCGGTGATGTAATGGCTGTCGAGGCCGACAATCATCTCAATGCCGTGGTCGCGGTTTAGGTCACGAATCGTCTCGTTTATCTGCTTCTGCTTATCCGTATTGTGGCATTGTATTTCGAGCATGAAATTAGCGCCGAAGTGCGCGTAAAGCTTCAAGACGATTTCTTCGATATCCTCTTGATATTGCCAGAAGCCGACGCAGGCCGTCGTTATGAAAACGTCCTCCGGGGGCAGCGAATAAAGCAGCTCAAGATCGACTCGCGGCCTATAATAATAGCCATCCTCGTTTGCGTCGGATAGAATTCGGTTAATCGCTCGGCGCCCACTTTCATTTCGGGCAAGCAGTATGATATGAGCGTTCGTTTTATCTTTTTCATGCCGATCCTTGACCCAATAAGCTTCAGCGCCGAAAATGAACTTTAATCCGTGCTTCTTTGCAAGCTCGTAGACCTCGTAATAATAGCCTTGCCATCCGTGCTCAACGCTGCTCAATACCTTGTGGCCTAATTCAACGGCGCGGTTTACATAGTCCATGTTCGTCATGGCTGAATCGGTCGTCATGATGTTTGAGTATGACGTGTGCCTATGGTAATTTTGCATGTTCTACCTCAAAACAGCTCGTCGTCGGATTTTCCGATCAACGAGCGAAGATCATTATGTCGGGCGATATGAGGGCAGGAATGCCGGAAGTTACAAAGCACGTTGCAGTAGAACGTATCTTCTTTGCCGCTTTCGTTTGTGAACGCCCTCGGTCGCCAATCGGATTCATTTTCGCTGCGGCCCTCAAACTCGCCGATCATGCGCCAAATATGGCTAATGGTTTCGTCCATGATTTCCGGCGTCAGGTCGTAGTAGCGCAGATAAGGCCGTATAGAAAATTGCCGCCTGACTTCTGGCGGCAGCGGATCGAGCGAGTTTGCTTTACGCGCCTCGGCCACAAGGCATTCAATTTCAAGCTCGTCCATCCCGGCTCTGAAAAGCTTCGCCTCGATCTCACTCCGCAGCTCCGAGATCAGCTTGCCGCGATTGACGACCTTTCTGATTTCAGTGTCAGCTTTAGAGTTCTTACGCGCCCTACCCATGTACACAACCTCGACGTACTTGAGCATGATCCAGCCAACGTGCTTGACGGTAAAGCCCTGTTTTTGCTTCGCGAGGGCATACGCGACGAGCTGCCGTCCGTGATGTATAAGGTCGTGAGCGGTGAAATTCGTAGAGGTTTTCCAGTCGAAGATCGAGATACTGCCATCACTGTTCGTTTTGATAAGATCGACATAGCCATGAAAATAGTGATCCTCGTCCAGCTCAAACAATATAAGTTCTTCGGTGATAAACTTGCCCTTCGGCGCGACGAAATTCAGGCAGAAGTGCTTCATATCCGCGATCCAATTGTCCCGGATCGCTGTCCCGCCCTTGAAGTCTTTCGGGAAGTCGAGATTTAGCACCCGCAGATTTTCAAGCTCGTCGTCCAGCGCCGGTAGGAGCTGCGCGGCGTCGGCTTCGCCGTTGACGATAGCTTCAAGCACGTCATGGATTCGGGTTCCCATTATGCCGTAAACGCCGTCCTCGCCGCGATCATGCAGGACGTATTGGCGGTAGGCTTCGTATGGGCAATTCTCAATAGTATTTAGCTTGGAAATAGAATA
>DBDD01000090.1 GCA_002293365.1 Christensenella sp. UBA941
GGGCCGGAAGCGGGCGCGATGTTCGGCGGCGCGTCATCGGAAGCGTCCTGAGCGTCTTCTGCGGCTTCGTCCGCATCGCCGTCGTCATCCCCAGCGGGCTCGGCCGCGGATATATACGCTTCGTTCGCCGTTTCGTGTACGAAAATTTCGCCGCTCGCGCTCAGGGTATACAGGCGCTGTCCGCCGCCGTCATCTTGCAGCTCGACGGTGTTGGCGATTGCGCCGTCTTCGCCGAACGTAAACTTTAGGGTTCTATAGTCCTCCGTCGTGCCAATGCCCGCGAGCGCGCCGTCCTCTAAGGCGCGCAGTTCCTGTATAAACCGGAAGCCCGGCAAAGCGAGCGTCTGCTCGGCGTATACCTCGCCTTCCGGCTGAGGAGCGCCGCTTGCGCCTGGGGCTTGTCCGTTTTGCACCGCCGGGGATTGGCACGCGGCGAAGACGAGGCACAACAGGGCTAAAACGAACGCGACGCGTCTATAAGACGAATATATTGACATTAAATGGAGCGCTCCTTTTTAAATTCTATAGACATTTTACCACAATATATCGAATGCTTGAGAGAAAAAATGTACAGCTGGTGATTTAATTATTTTTTATTTTTACTGCGAGAGGGTAAACGAAAAGCGAGAAATCGAGAGGAGCACTTATGTATGTCCGAAACATTTAGCGGGAAAGTCGCCCTTGTAACGGGAGGAAGCTCAGGGATAGGCAGGGCAGAGGCTATTGCTTTTGGCAAAGAAATAAAGATTATGAGCAAGCAAGGCGGCGGCGTGATCGTCAATACCTCGTCCACAAACGGTTTGGTGGGCTGTACGCGCGGAGCGGGATATATGGCCTGCAAGCATGCCATTGTCGGCATGACAAAGTGCGCGGCGCTGGAAAACGCCAGAAAGAACATCCGCGTAAACTGCGTATGCCCGGGATGTATAGATACGCCGATGAATCCCGCGGATAACGGCTTGGAAGCCGTGTCGGACATCCGCGATACCGATATGCCGCCGTTTGTCATATCGATGAACGCGGTACGCATGTGCTATGCGCTATGGACGCGCGTTATGCGTTATGATCCCGATCATCCCCAGTGGATGGGCCGGGATTTGGCGGCTTTGGTAAACGAGCCGGGGTTTACGCTTGCGGATAACTATACATATGTTATACTCTATGACGGAGATCTTCAGGAGGGCATAAGCCATGAGGCCGCGACCCTTGCAGGCTATATGAAGCTTGGAAAGCTCATATGCCTGTACAACAACAACTCGGAGACGGCGTTTAGAGAAGCCGGCCGCCGAAACCGTCGACTGCTGGCGGTATATTCTTTCGGGGCAAAGAGGGCCGGTAGCGCTTATACTTAGCAAAAACCCGCTGCCGGCCATTACCGGCCAAAGGAGCGTCCAATGCGAGGACGCGTCGAAAGGGGCATACGTACTCTGCGAAAGCCGGAATGGTTTCCAGGCATAATCATAGCCACCGGCTCCGAGGTATCGGCATGTAGGGAAGCTTGCGATATTATTGAAAGAAGCAACATTGGCGTCCGACTAGTAAATATGCCCAGCTGGGAGTTGTTCGAGGAGCAAAGCGAGACGTATCGAAACAAGATATTGCCGATACACTGCCGGATCAGGGTATCGGTAGAGGCTGGCTGCTCCATGGGTTGGGAAAGGTATACCGGCTGTCAAGGCGTCAACATGGCAATCGACAGATTTGGCCTGTCGGCGCCCGAGCGCGAGCTTTTGTCCTTTTTTGGGTTTGACCCCTATAGCATGCGCAAGCGGTGGAAAAAGCCGTCAAGCAAAATAAAACATAGAAGGGTGATACTGTGAAAAAGTTTATCAACGCGGCGAAGGACTATGTTCCGGAGTATCTGGAGGGCATCATACTGGCCCACGGCGACAGATTGGCGCTTGCCGAAGACAACGGCAGGGCTTTGGTCAGAAGGAACCCCGTACCGGGAAAAGTGGCTATCGTGACCGGCGGCGGTTCAGGGCATCTCCCCTTGTTTTTGGGGTATGTGGGGGACGGTCTGGCGGATGCTTGCGCCGTTGGCAACGTTTTTGCCTCGCCGAGTTACATATCCATGGTTTCCGCGGCAAAAGCGGTGGAAAGCGGCGCGGGCGTTTTGTATCTGTTCGGCAATTATGGCGGGGACAGAATGAATTTCGACATGGCGGCGGAGGAGCTGAATTCCGAAGGCGTTGAGACTTGTCAGGTCTGGTGTACGGACGACGTGGCGTCCGCGCCAAAGGAAAAAAGCGAAAACCGCAGAGGAGTCGCCGGTATTGTATTCGTCTATAAGGCGGCGGGCGCGGCGGCGGCTAGGATGCTCCCTCTTGCGGAGGTTGTCCGGATAGCGAAAAAGGCGAACGCCCATACCAGGAGCATGGGCGTGTCCATGTCGGCATGTACGCTGCCTGAAATAGGGAAGCCGTCTTTCACCATTGATGAAGGCGAGATGGAAGTAGGCATGGGCATACACGGCGAGCCAGGTGTGACTAGAGGAAAAATAATGCCGGCCGACGAAGTTGCGGAAATCTTGGTATCCAACATTACTAAGGACATGGAGTATCCGAGCGGCAGCCGCGTGGCGGTTCTGATCAATTTGCTTGGAGGCACATGTCTGGAGGAAGGCTATATTGTGTACCGGAAGATCCATAGTCTGCTCCTTGCCCTAGGGATAGAACCCGTAGGAGTGCGGGTCGGTGAATACAGTACATCCATGGAGATGGCCGGAGTATCGCTTTCTATGATGCTGCTGGACGACGAGTTGGAGTCCTTGCTGTTCGACGCCGCCTCCACGCCCTTTGTGGTTTTTGAGCAGAATAGAGGGTAGAGTCATGTACAATTCTGAAACCGTAAAAAGAACGCTTCGCAGTATCGCGGGAATCATTGCCGAGAATAGCGCTTTTCTCAGCGAGCTGGACGCCGCAATGGGCGACGGGGATTTGGGAATACATATGTATCGGGGCTTTGAAAAATCCTGCGATTTGGTGGAAAATCTGGACGAATCGCCTGGAAAGCTCCTGAATCGGGCGGGCGCATGCTTTATTGAAGAAGCGCCTTCTACGCTGGGCACCCTTATGGGCTTGTTCATTCGAGCAATGGGGCTGGAGCTTGGAGACAAGGCGAACTTTAGCTTTGAGGATTTTCTCAATATGGCCAAGCGCGGCTATAACGAGATAATCAAAAGAGGCAAAGCCGCTCCGGGCGATAAAACCATACTGGATAGCTTGCACCCGGCCATTGAGGCCATGCAGGAAGCGTTTAGCCAAGGCGCTCCCCCAAAGCAGTGTATCGCCTTGGGCTACGAAGCGTCAAAAGACGGCCTGGCATATAGTACCGGCCTAAAGGCTATTCACGGTCGCCCCGCATATTTTGCGGAAAAGACTATCGGTATGCAGGACGGCGGAGCCACTGTTGGTATGCTGCTTATGGAAGGTTTGAACGAAGTGGCTGCCATAGAAGGCTGCGATATTGAGTGAGAAATATCACTTAACGCACAAACGAAACGTGAACCGCTATATCGCCGTCCTTTGATGAAACCAATGAAAAATTAAACACGAACACCCAACAGGCTGCGCCCGCGGCCGCCGCTTCTGACGCAAACGGCGACGGCGAAATATTCGTAGCGCGGTCCTTGCCGGCGAGCCGTTTGACTGGAATGTACCAGTCGGCTACGAGGTGGTCAATGCGGCAAACGTCGCGAATTACCCCGGCATGTTCTAAGCTTGATTTTATAAGCGGGGCTGTATCAAAGTAAAATCTATCATATTAAAGGCTCGAACCCCTTGCTCTGCGTTTTGGCAAGGGGTTCGTTTATATTTGACCAGGTCATCGCTTTCGTTTCAAGCGGACAGCTTTTCATGCAACAGCAAGGAAGCCCTTTCCTTTTCTCCGGGCACTCAATTTATAATAATGTAATAATATGGTGATATCATATTACGTTATAATCATATCACCCGGTCGGGCGAGCACAATTATGTTGACGGATTCGTGGCGAATTGTCACGGACAAATCAATATGTCATGGTTCATGGCGTTGATTTTGCTGTATGATATAACCAAGGGGATGCCCTGTGATGGCATGAACTATGACATATTTTGGCTAGGAGGAATGTATCATGACAATCGGCACTATGGCGAATAGGGCCAAAAGAGTCGTTGCGCTAGCAGCGCTAATCGCGTTTTGCGCGCTGCTGCTCGCGCCAGGGGCGAACGCGGCCGCCGCCAAGCGGCTGAGCCTTGACGACATCGTCGGCGACTATATTTACGCAGATACCGATGAAGGTTACACCAACTGGACATCATTTGAAAAGGAAGGAAATAAGCTTGTCGAAGTATTTGAAAACGGCGGCAAAACGTATAGAGCTGAATACAAGTATAATCCCGCTACGGGAGTTGCGACGATGTACGAGCACGAGTACATCGTCACTCAAACCCTTACTTTTGCGCGGGTAGGCGAAGCGATAGGGTATTCGACTGAAGAAACTACCCACGATCCCGACGATCCTAGCGGGGCTTTTCGCTACTTTGGCTTTAAGCTCCCCGAGGCTGAAGCCGAAATCCCTATAGACGAAATCGTGGGAACCTACGAATACCAAGGTCCAGGCAGCAAGGTCGTCCATCGGATGGAGATGGTTCGCTCCGGAAACAAGCTGATCGCGCGCTGGGAGGACGGCGGCGAGAATGTATACGACTACGACCCCGAATTTGCGGAAGCCGATAAGCTTACGAAAGGTAAAAATAACCGCTTCGTCCTAACGGCGTGGAGCTTTTCAAAGAACGACGGCGTGATGGAGGTTTTCATTCAGGAAAGCGATATAATTCGCAACAAGTCGTGTACGCTCAGCACTTTTAGAGGACAAAAAATTAACCTGGTCGGCTCGGGCGGCCCGGCCGCCGAATTCTCCACGGAGGCGCTCCCGAAGCTTGCAGACTTCCAGTGGTATATAAACGACATTCAAAAGACCGGCTCTCCGCAGAAGCTAAAGGGCGTGAAGTTCATCAAGGATTTCGAGCTCGTTACCGGCGGCTGGAAGGGGATAATCTT
>DBDD01000110.1:0-9285 GCA_002293365.1 Christensenella sp. UBA941
CGACGGTATGCTCGTGAAGCGGCCATTATTGATCGGCGACGGGTTCGTGCTCGTCGGGTTTAAGCAGGCTGAGTGGAAGGGGCGGTGTCATGCAACGTAATTAGCCACGATGGCCGACTGTCCACCAGCGGAACAAGCTCGCCGTTGCGGTACTGAGCAACCTGTACAAATCCGTTGTCGTTGTCAAACAGCGCGGCTTCGTCGCAGTACGGTAAAACGCGCTGCAAGGCGTTAAAGCGTTCATTGAATCTGCGTGTAACATCGTCCTTCGGTATATCGTGGCCGCCCTTTTCCACGCGGTTCTTAATTCGTTTTATGCTTTCATCCAGCGTATCCAGCCCCACATAAAAAAGGCGGATATAATAGCCTTGCTCCCGTGCTATCTGTGCCGTGCGTTCAACGCGAAAACCGGAAAGCGTCGTTTCCTGCGTAAAGCTTATACCTTTTGATAAACAATCGTCGATTGCCGCAATAGCCGCTTTGCCTCCTTCAATCGCGCCCTTGCCAAGCTTGGCGGTTATCTTGTCGACATCTATGATAACGCCTAAATCATTCATACTGTTTTTCAGCACGCCGGTTAAGCTGGATTTCCCCGCGCCGTTCACGCCGCCTATTATGGTAAAGATTTTCATTCTTGCCCTCCAAGCCGTCCGCTCAGCCCTCGTCGCTATATACTCAATAATATCGCTAATTTCATATTTTCTCAAGCACTGCCGTGCGGCAGATCACAATACGCGGCCTTTCGACAATATGGAACCCTTGCTCAATAAATCTCCGCAAGCTGTCCTCAAACGCCGCTTTTCCTACATGCAGAATCGGCTCAGCGAAGAGCAGGAGCCCGCCTGTGCGCAAAGCGTCGCGTATTTCGAACACTAGCCTGTCGCGGTCGGGAACCTCGTGTACCATCATAAACGTAAGCGCCAAATCGACCGCGCCCGCGTACTTGTCAAGGCCGAGGCTGTGCGCTTCACATTTATGCGGGACGACGCACGCGCTCACTCCGGCTTTTTCCGCGTTGCGCCGCACGCCGTCGAGCATCTCTTGCTGCAAGTCCACGGCGATAACACTCCCGACTTCGCCGAGAAGCCTCGCGGCGGGTATCGTGAAGTAGCCCATACCGCAGCCTACGTCGAGCATGGTTTGCCCCGCCTTGAGATACGGCGCGAGTATCCGCTCCGGCGAATGCGCTATCCTTCGAATGCTCCAATTAAGCGTGTATCCAGCCCACCACGGGCAAACATGCGTATTTGACATATCGAGCCTCCTGTCCCACTTGTGACATATCTTGATTTGTAGCATAATAGCCTTGGGATAATTCGTCAATAGAAATAGAACAAACGCTACAAAACGTCCGTATTGAGACAGGAGAGCCAAACATGTCGGTAAAGACAGACGCACAGGCGCGCCGCAGCCGCGAATGGCTGCTGGAGGCGCTAATAAGCCTCATGGGGGAAAAGGATTACGGCCAGATCACGATTTCGGAGCTCGCGAAGCGCGCGGATTTGGACAGGCGCACATTCTACCGCCACTACGGCTCGAAGGATCAGATTATCATCGAGCGCATACGCGAGATGGCGGCGCTGTACGAAGCCGTTCTGCGCAGCAGCCCGCCCATGCCCACCCGCGAAATCGCGCTGGCGTATTTTCGCATTTGCCGGGAAAACGGGCAATTGCTCTTTCTACTATATAAGCATAAGCTGCTGCTGCTGCTTTTGGACGAACTGAACAGGCTGTTCCCTATACTTCACGCGAAGCATCACGCGGGACCAGACCCCTACGCTCCCTACAGCGCGGAGTACGCGCTTTCTTACCATGTGGGCGGCTTCTGGAACGTGATGTGCCGCTGGCTGGCGCAAGGCATGGCTCAGACGCCGGAGGAACTGGCGGATATGATAGGGCATATGTTGCCGGAGTTCATTTGAACATAGACAATCGCCAATTTTACAGCTATTATTGTGCTATGATCGAACTTCAAGGCAAATATAACACGGCGAAGGTATTCACCGACAACGCCGAATCGAGCGCGCTCACGCAGATCATGCACCTGCTGAATCAGGAGTTCCTAAAGGGTTCAAGGATTCGCGTCATGCCGGATACCCACGCGGGCATTGGCTGCACCATTGGCACGACCATGACGATTGCGGACAAGATCGTCCCGAATCTCGTGGGCGTAGATATCGGCTGCGGCATGGAAACGGTTTTGCTCAAGGATAAGCGCTTGGAGCTCGCCCAGCTCGACAAGGCGATTCACCAATACGTCCCTACGGGCTTCAACATCCGCTCTGCGCCGCATTATTATAACGAGGAAATCGACCTGACGGCGCTGCGCTGCGCCAAACATGTCGATATAAACCGTGCCACGCTTTCAATCGGCACTTTGGGCGGCGGGAACCACTTCATAGAGCTGGACAAGGACGAGAGCGGACAGCTCTATCTCGTAGTCCACACCGGTAGCCGCCACCTCGGCAAGCAGGTTTGCGATTACTACCAAAACGCCGCCGCCGATAGCCTCGGGCGCATTGGCAATCGCTCTGACCGCGTATTGGCGTATCTTGAAGGGCCGCTGTTCGACGATTATCTGCATGACATGGGCGTCGTCCAGCGCTTTGCCGATTGTAACCGCAAGGCCATCGTGAAGGAGCTGGAAAAGCGCGTGAAGCTCAAGATCGCGGAGCAGTTCACGACGATCCACAATTATATCGACCTCGATTCGATGATACTGCGCAAGGGCGCGATATCGGCGCAAGCTGGCGAGCGTGTGCTGATTCCCATGAACATGCGCGACGGCAGCCTTATTTGCATCGGTAAGGGCAACGAGGACTGGAACTTCTCCGCCCCGCACGGCGCTGGACGCCTTATGAGCCGTTCCCAAGCGAAGGAGAGCGTCACGTTGTCGCAATACGAAAAGGCGATGAAGGGCATATTCTCCTCAACCGTAAACCGAAGCACCCTCGACGAATCGCCGTTCGCTTACAAGCCGATGGAGGAGATTATCGCGAATATCGGGGATACGGCGGATATCGTCACGGAGATCAAACCGCTTTATAACTTCAAAGCGGCGGAGTGAGCATATATCTACATAAGCCCTATAATTTCGCTCAGGGTGCTGTTCGAGCTATTTTATCCGGCGGGAAGGATGAGGGACAATGGCCAAAGAAAAGAAATATGTAGCTTTTCAGCGATATTTAGAAAATTGTACTCTTAATGAAGTCACTTTGTCCTTTGATGATATTTCGGGAATGATAGGTGGATTGCCGTCCTCCGCATATAAATATCGCGCATTTTGGTACGATAGCAACGGAAATCCGCTCACAAAGAGCTGGCTTAATGCTGGATATACATCCAAGAACGTAATTCTTGGTGAGCAAGTTACCTTCATGAAAAGAGAACAGATTCAATCACATAAGAAGGTGCTGCCTATCATGAATGAATCAGACGCAATTACTCAGGTCGAACCGATAAAGCCCGACCCAATTGTTAAGAATGGCGATTCCGGAAGATGGAGCGATAGGGATTATCTTTTCGAATTCCGAAAATCAATTGAAAGCGTAACAGCCGTAATCGGAAAACCGCTTGACAGTTCTAAATATACGATAATTGATCGAGGGTCGCCGCACAAGCCTGTAGGATTACCAAGAAGCAAGATGGGCGTTTATGTGTTTTGGTATGATGGTCAATTCTTGAAAATCGGTAAAGCTGGCCCTAACAGCAGTGCGCGATTCCTGAGTCAGCATTATGGGTTGAAAGCTCCCTCAACGTTAGCCAAGTCCATTCTGAATGATGCCAATATGACTGCGTTGGGAATCAACGAAGCTAATGTCAGCGAATGGATTAAAAGCAACTGTCGGCGTATTGATGTAATCATTGACGTTAGCGCTGGGATTTTCACGCTTGAGTTGATCGAGGGGATTCTGCATTATGCCTATGAACCGAAATACGAAGGGTTCCATTCTCAGCGATTGATACTATAGGCGACTTCAACTCCACCCATGCCGATCATCATTACATCAGAAAATCAGAAAGTTTAACAAAAGGCCAATATTTGTCCATATACATGTTTTATAATTGCGTTTTCGGGCGAATCCAACGGCAATTAGAACCAAACGCCGTCAGATACTCCGAAGCCGAGAATTATCGAGCAAGGAAGTGAAAGATGAATCTCCCCATTAGTGTAAATCAGGATCAGCTGCTGGACGTGCTCATTAACGTAGCGATTATCCGCCCCGTCTTCATTTGGGGCGCGCCCGGAATCGGCAAATCCGCCATCGTGGAGCAGTTTGCCGAATCGCTGGGCTTGCCCTGCGTCTCCTTGCTAGGCAGCCAGCTCGCGCCGGAGGACATCATCGGCGTTCCGCAAATCGTCGAAGGGAAGAGCGTATTTTGCCCGCCCCGCAGCATCGCGCGGGAGGAGCCCTATTGCCTGTTCCTCGACGAGCTGAACGCCTGTTCGCAGGAGGTTCAAAAGGCGTTCTACAGCCTGATCCACGACCGCCGCATCGGCGAATACTTTTTGCCGAAAGGCTCAATCATCATCGGGGCGGGCAACCGCGCGCAGGATAACGCCATCGTAAAGCCCATGTCCAGCGCACTAATCAATCGCATGTTCCATGTGGAGCTTATCGCCTCGCACCGCTGCTGGCTGGACTGGGCGGGGCAGAACGGCATCCATCATTACATATTGGAGTATATCGCGCTGCGCCCCGATCATCTTTGGAAGCAGCCGCCCAAGACGGAGGAGGTATTCTCCACGCCGCGCTCGTGGCATATGCTTTCCGACGCGATTCTCAGCTATGGCGAAGATATCACCGACAAGCAGATGGAGGTTATCGCCGCGGGCTGCCTGTCTCCGCATCACGCGACCCAGTTTCGCGCGTTCATAAAGCAAATCCGCAACCGCTACGCCCTTTCCGCCATCATAAGCGGCGAGCAGAAATGGCCGGACGCGCCGGAGGATAGGGACACGCTGTATTTCCTAGCCCAAAGCCTGCGCGCGCAGCTGATAAAGGAGCTGCCTTCCGAGAAGAACAAGCTCTCCGGCTCGGTACAGGAGCTTGCGCACAAGGCGAAGGGGCTCATACGCGATCTGGCGAATATCAGCCTTGAAATCGCGCAGATGGCCGTCGCGGAGGATGGCGAAAGCATCTTGCCCGACTGGTTCATGGTGGAGATCGTCCGAGACCTCCCGCGCTTGGCGGTGAAGAAATAATGTCGAAGTCTGACAAGTCCAAGGCAAAGAGCATTGACGTCGCGGAGAAAAACTTCAAAGAGGGATACGGCATGGTGAACAGCCACCCCCTGTTTTCCGCTATGCTCTACGAAGCGCATATCAGCCGCGATAAAAACACGCTGCATAGAAAAGATGGCCTTGCGTTCGTAGCCAACAACGGCACAATCATGTGCAATCCCGTCATACGCTCCGCGCCGGGCGAATGGGCGCGGGCGATTGCCCATTGCCTCTTGCATTTGGGCATGTGCCATTTTCAAAAGAAGGATCACCCCATAGAATGGAATATAGCCTGCGACTATATCGTGGAAAAGTTCTTAACCGAGCTGGGCTTTGGGATACGGCTATCCGAAGAAGCGCCGTCGGGCATTTCCGACGAAGATAAGCTATACCGACTTCTCTTGGAAACGACGGATAAATCGCAGTATATCGGCTATGGTACGGCGGGGGCCGGTGCTGCGGACATGCTGTTCGGATATAAACCTCGCAATTACTTCCGCGATCCGCCCGATTGGCCGAAGCTGTTCGCGCAAGGCCTGACCAGCGCCGTACAGAGCGCGGTGCATGTCGCGTCGGGGGAGCAAGCGCGGCTGGGCGATAATTCTTTCAAAAACAGCGCGGCGGAGCGCGCGCGGCAATGGTTCATATCCAGCTATCCTCTGCTGGGCGCTGTAGCCGCCAGCTTCAAAATCGTCTCGGACAACGCGATTTGCGCCCGGATGGAAATCGGCATCGCGGCGGTTTCGCCTTCGCTGTCGGAGCTGTATATCAACTCCGCCGCGCGTTTAACGCAGGATGAAATGCGCTTCGTCATGGCCCACGAATTTTTGCACGCCGCGCTGCGCCACGACGCCCGGCAGGAATGGCGGGACGCGTATCTGTGGAACGTGGCCTGCGATTACGTGATAAACCAATGGCTGACGGAGATGCATATCGGCGAGCGCCCCGATGGGATTCTCTACGACGCGCAGTTCAAGGGCATGAGCGCCGAGGCCGTATATGACCGCATTGTCACCGATATGCGGATGTACCGGAAGCTTGCTACGCTGCGCGGCGTGGGGCTGGGCGACATTATCCCCGGCGAGCGCCGGGCAGGCGCGGACGTGGAGCTCGACGACTTCTACCGCAGAGCTTTGGCGCAGGGGCTGTCCTATCATCAGGAACAGGAGCGGGGATACCTGCCCGCCGGTCTGATCGAAGAAATCTACGCGCTCGCCCATCCGCCCATTCCGTGGGACGTGGAGCTGGCGCGCTGGTTCGACGACTATTTCGCGCCATTGGAGAAAAAGCGGTCATACGCCCGGCAGAGCCGCCGTCAATCCTCGACGCCGGATATACCGCGCCCGAATTGGGTCGTCTCGCAGTTCGCCTTGGACGGGCGCACATTCGGCGTAGTGCTGGATACATCGGGCTCTATGGATCGAAAGCTGCTGGCCGTTGCTTTGGGCGCAATCGCGAGCTACAGCGCTTCTAGGGACGTCCCGGCAGCGCGCGTGATCTTCTGTGATGCTAACGCTTATGATCAAGGATTCATGAAGCCGGAGGACATCGCGGGGGCCGTCAAAGTCAAGGGGCGCGGCGGCACCGTGCTCCAGCCGGGCATCGACTTGCTGGATAAGGCTGAGGATTTCCCCAAGGAAGCGCCGATCCTCATAATAACGGACGGCGAATGCGACAAGGTTGTGCTGCATGGCCGGGAACACGCGTTTTTGATCCCGCGCGAGGCGTCGCTGCCCTTTGCGCCGAATGGAAGGGTGTTTCGGATTCGGGTTTAAAGGCTGCTATAAAGCGAAGTTATTCGTGTGGATTTTTAGAGGAACAAAATGTAATCAAACGTATAATGTGGTAAACATGCAAAAGTTCCGCAATATTAACATATAAAAGTTATTTAAAGATCATCATCATTCCTGTATAATACTGCCGTCCATAATGTGTGATGGTATAGCTTGCCCCACGCGATGGACGCGCCCCTGAATTGTGGCGCGTTAATTCATCGGACATAGCTAAATCAGGCGGCACGGTTTCAATCCTGTCGCCAAATGTTCAGGGCTGTCTAAATTATACATTGCCTCGGCGCTACTGTCCTATCTGGTAGAATGCCGATAAGCGTTGCGTATAATCCTGATGTTCCATACTTAATTATATAAGTTTTTATGCGACTTATAGAGCCGCTAATTACTTATATAATTTTGTGCGACTTTTTAGAGTCGTAAACTATAAATTTTTTATGCAACTTATAAAGTTGCAGGTTGAATTTTGCTATGACTTTAACCTCATAGTATGGTTCATTGAACCTTGGAAAATTAATAATTGACAAATATGTTTTGTTACAGCGTTTTGTTCTGTGCGTAGTTTTGACTGTACGTACAGCTTATTTCCTATACCCAAAAACAGTCCGAACGCATCTTAGGCAGGTAGAAGGCGATTTAGGACATGGATAATTACGCACTTTCTCCTAGTGCAAATGCAGATAGAACTTAGATTAATGCTCGCCATCATGATCGCACAGGCTAACAAAACGCATGTTTCCAGAAGAGATAGGTTCGTTTTGCGGTCGAACAATTGCACATGGAGCAAGGAAGATGCTCTCAGTTTGGGCGTTTTCTTTTCGAGACCGCGAGGACGATCTAATATTGATCAGTGAGGTTCACTATGAAATGGCTCACGCCTACGTAGGTACACGCTATGTTTTCTGTTGCTCACGCCCGCCTAGCGAGGCAGTGATTTATTCCTACATCATTATATAGGGTCAGTCAATGCGACTTACGCAAAATTCAGCAGTCTGGCCAAAAAGAAAGGAATACCCATGCAAAATCAACTAATCGAAAAGCCATCCAACATGTCCGATATGTCTGAGAATATCTGTGATCCGACGAACATAAGGCATCATGAATTGATTTCTAATTTACAAAATATACAGCCTTGGCACAAACCCGTCCCCCTATATTCGGATCACCTGCCAGAGTTCCCAATGGACGCGTTGCCTGAAGTATTCGCAGAATACGCAAAAGAGCTCTCAACTTATACGCTGATGCCGTCGAGTATTGTCGGATGGTCACTGCTGAACATACTGGTTATGGTATTTGGTAATCGATATAGGATTGAAGCAATTCCGGAAAGATGTGAAAATGAACCGCTCCTGCTATATCCTAACGCCCTCACACCGTCCAGCGAGATGAAGAACGCTGTGCTTGGCGCTGTAGTTACTCCATTGTATGAGTACCTTTTAGAAAAAAAGCACGCCCATGGAATCGTCATGGATTACAAAGCCTTAGAAGATGAACTTGTCTACATGAATTACGGTTTTGAGGATGATTACCATGAAACCATGTGGTCGTTCATTGGCGATGATGGCAGCGGGACGATAGAATTAAGCCCAGAAGCCCTAGAGCGCCATTTACAATATGCTACTGAAGTTAAGGCTCAGATGTCGGACAAATTTGGCCAGATGCCGGATTGGAGTTGTATGTTTGCCGGAGCTCTGTTGCGGATAACAGGACTGCTCCATTGCGCAAGACAAGAAATGCCCGCAGAAACGCTCGTCGATCTTGAAACCCTTGAACGGGCAATACAAATCGCCGATGGTCTAAGAATCCATCCGCAGGCAGTTTATCAGATCATAGGCTTGAGCGATGTTGTCGAGAACGCAATGTTTCTTTGGAAACGCTTAATCAATGATGCTGATATGTGGGAAATCAGCAAGGAAGGCTTGTTTAAACTGTGCAAAGGAAAGTTCAACGCGGTAAATGATATGGAGCCAGCTTTGCGCTATTTGACTGAGATGAAATACATTCAGGTGCATATGGTTACGACAGGCGGTCGGCCAAACGTTATAATAAGCAAAAACTTATTGGTTGGGGAAGCGTATTCTTGCGAAAATAATAATGACTCGCAATTTGTTTCGCAGCAAGGTTGTTCGACAGAACTACATAATAAAGGTAATCTGCCTCTCGGGGAGGAGCAACAATGAGCTGGCGAGAGAAATACCCTCCCGAACTGATGGACGGCAGAGAGATGGCCGAGGGATCGTTTGTTTTCGGCCTATGGAAAAGCCCGGAGCT
>DBDD01000110.1:9407-9553 GCA_002293365.1 Christensenella sp. UBA941
TTTGACGAATGGGGCGGGATGCATAGTGTCGAAGAAGTGCGCAGCGTTATCAGCGCCAATAATGTCGAGGCCAATTTCGCAATCATTACAAAGATGAACTTGCTTATGAGGCTTCACGACAAAGGCTTCAATGTTATTCAGAATAT
>DBDD01000110.1:9584-11254 GCA_002293365.1 Christensenella sp. UBA941
AAAGCCGACTACGACAGCGAAATCGAAACGTTGGAAATCGACGAAGCGTTTATTTCAGAATGCGACAAAGGTAGTACTAAGGGTATTGATTACGGGGAAACATGCCGCATATTGAACCATCTTACGCTGGGTTTGCCGCTTGGCGAGATGTATATGTTGGCAGGACATTCCGGCGCAGGCAAATCGTCCTTCGCATTCGAAAATTTTATTCTTACAGTAACGATGAACGGCATAAAGTGCGCGGTGATATCAAACGAGATGCGTGCCTCAGCATTCAAGCACCTATTGCTTGTGCATATCCTGACCCAAGACTTGGATTACTGGGAACTAACACGAAAGAAGATCAAGCAAGGTGCTTTCACGCCAGAGCAGCACGAAATGCTCAAAAAGGCAATGGAGATTTCGCGGGAGAAGTATGGCAGTATTAAGTTCGTTAAGCTGTTCAATAATGATATCGGGAAGGTCAAGCAGTTTACACGTAAGCTCGCGAAGCAAGGGTATCAAGTGATTTTATACGACACGATGAAGTCGGACGATGTTGTCAATGAGGCTATGTGGCAGCAGTTGTTGACCAATTCACGCAAGCTGTTTCAGCTTGCCAGCAAGGAGAACATCAGCTTGGTCGCGTCGTATCAGCTCGCGCTGCATTCGTTAGATAAGCGATATCTAAATGCCAGTTGCCTGAGCAACGCTAAGCAGATCAAGGAGGTCTTTTCCGAGATGGTCTACTTGCGGCCTCTTTGGCCTGATGAGTATACCGGCGAAAAGCACGATGTAAAGCCATATACGAGAGGACAAGACCCAACCGGTCGTTATGGGATCATAGAGAAATTCGTCGCGACTGATTCGGACAAACAATATGTCATTGCGTTTCTCGATAAGACCCGTAATGACAAAGACAAGCAGACCCTGCTTTATGAGTTTAACAGCGATTATAACAGTTGGACTGAGGTCGGCTATTGTACTGTTCACCACGACAGGCGGTAGCGCTGTAATAACAGCAGAGAAATGAATTATGCGGACGGCTATCCTGCGGGGTAGCCGCNNATGTTTCAAGACTACCCGGATATTGTAAATATAAAACAATTAGGAGAAATGCTTGGTATAGGACGCGCGAGCGCATATTCGCTGCTCCATAATGAGCTAATCCCACATGTCCGCGTTGGACGGAGATATATTATTACCAAAGATGCCGTGATTGGCTTTGTGAATCAATCCTGCTATAATGATGAGCAGAAAAATGACGGTAGGCTCACTTTGGTCGAGAAAGGGGACAATGTATGTTGACCGGTAGCCTAAGAGTTGACAAGGGAAAGTATTACTCCGTACTCAACCTGAAAGATGAATACGGAAAGCGTAGGCAAAAGAAAGTGCCGTTGCATATTGACGCTGTGCCGGGAAATAAGCGCAAGGCCGAACAGGCGCACAGGGATGTGATGGCCGAATACGAAGCCAAGGGCATNNTTCAGCAAAGATATTCTTTTTCACGAATTCGTTGTCGAATGGCTGGAAAGCGCTAAGCGAGACATTGAAGAAAGTACATACGAGTCGTATCTTTGCAACCTAAACAAGCATATTATTCCGTTTTTCAAGACGCATAATATTCTGCTTCGGGATATGGAATACAGCCACTTGGAAGCCTACTATACGGAAAAACGACAAACATTATC
>DBDD01000110.1:11357-11512 GCA_002293365.1 Christensenella sp. UBA941
TTGACCGTAGAGCAAGGCAGTATACTGTTGGAAGCCGCCGAGGGAAAGCCAATTGAGCCGGCGATCATCTTGGGTATGCTGTACGGGCTGCGCAGGTCGGAAATTGCCGGACTTCGCTACAGGGCGATTGACTTCGAGGCGAATACGCTGACCAT
>DBDD01000330.1 GCA_002293365.1 Christensenella sp. UBA941
GGCAGTATGCCGAGCAAGGAGCCCAAGACGGCAATTAATAGCGCGTAGCCAAGAAAGTAGAGCATGATGCGCGAGTTTGAATAGCCGAGGGCCTTAAGCGTGCCAATCATCGGGCGGCTGTTTTCCACGACGCGCTGCATGGTCGTGAACATGATAAGCGCCGCCGTCAGGAAACACATCGCCGCAAACGTCGTCGCCATCGATTCCATTGCTTCCTTCTCGGAATAAATAGAATAGGCGCGGCTGTTGTCCTCAAATTCCAATACCGCCAGGCACCGCTCACCCAATACGGACTTGACGTTTGCGGCGAGGGCCGAAATTTGCGCGCCCTCCTTGGCCTTTATCAATATTTCGTTATAGGCGTACTCGCCGTAGACCGTGGAAACGGCCTTTTCGGGCACAAACAGGAATCCGTTCTTCGCGGGGTTTGGCGCTATCTCCGAGCCGTTGACATTAAAGACGTATTCCGGCGAGACAATAAGCCCGGCTATCGTAAAATTCATCCGCCGGTTTTCATATTCGAGCGAAAGCCTCTCGCCGGTTTGCAGCCCCCAAGCCTTTGCGAACGAGGCTGCCAGCATGCATTCGCGCGGGCTTTCGGGAGGCCGCCCGCTTGCTAAATATGGAACGCACTGTCTGAAATCGTCATACGTGTGCAGTACCAGGCGGATATCCTCGTTTTGTGACCATTTTGCCGAAAGCTTTACGCGCGGCGATACGATCTCCACGGCGCCGAGCGCGCGCAGGCTGCGCACGTCGCGCATGTCGGCGTCGTCCGCCTGGATCCACAGGTCGCTCGTATTTGTCTTACTCAAATACGAGTCTATGGCGTATTGCATATTCGCGCTTAAGCCCCGAAGGCCTAGAAATATCGTCACGCCCAGCGCGGTAACGGCCATCACGGAAATAAGGCGCGGAAGCGTAGAGCGGATATCGCGCAGAAAGTTAAAAATCAGCATTGCATTTCCCCGCGGACAACGATATCCCGGAACTGTGCTTATTATCTTTGGGGGCGGACTGTATTTGCCCGCGGCCCGATAATTCCGATTTCATATCGAAGGGAGGCGCTATTTCGCGTCCATGATAATAGAAAGTGCCCATAGGAGTCACGGACTCCATATATAGCGTCTCTTTTAGTTTATGGTGTTTCTCGGACGAATACCGTTCGCCCCCGCAATCTTTATTCATAGTCTCACCACTCAATTTCACTGACAGGTACCGGCGCTTCGTTGCGCCTCGTCTCGACAAGCTTGCCGGAGCGCATGCGCAGCAAAAGGTCGCCAATAGGCGCGAGGGCGCTGTTATGCGTGACGATAATGACCGTGTTTCGCGCTTTGCGGCATACGTCGATTAGCGTTTGTAAAACGGCCTTGCCCGTCTGGTANNTTCTTCGCCAGCGCCCGCGCGATTGCGACGCGCTGCTGTTCGCCGCCGGAGATTTGCGAAGGGAAGTTGTTCAGCCGATTCGTTAGCCCGACCATTTCGAGCGCGTCCCTGGCTTTCATAGGGTTCGGCGATATCTGCCTTGCTAGCTCGACGTTTTCCAAAACCGTCAGGTTGGGCATCAAATTGTAAAATTGGAACACGAAGCCGACGCGTTCGCGCCGGTAGCGCGTAAGCCTGCGCGCGTTGAACCGGGCGATATCTTCGCCCTCGACGAAAGCGCTCCCCGACGTCGGCAAGTCCATTCCGCCGAGAACATTCAGCACGGTCGATTTGCCCGCGCCGGACGCGCCCACAAGTATACATACGCTTCCCCTCGCGATTTCGAAGCTTATGTTATCAACCGCCGTAATCAGCGTTTCGCCCATTTGGTACTGTTTGTTTAGTTCGCTTATTTTGATTATAGGATTGCCTGTTTCGGACAAAGCGAATGCCTCTTTCTTTAAACAAATGTTGATTAATCGTAATTATGTAGGGCGGGGGCTCTACTCCCGCCGTAGATATTCATTTTTCGGGATACGGCAGGAGTAGAACCCTTGCCCTACATATGCATAGATGGTTTTTCGCGGGCGAACACAGTTCACCCCTACAACTATTAACCGGGTACAATCGATATCCCGCCGGACGAGGTTTCAACAACGATATCGTTTTCACCGTTCCCGACAGTGCCGCGCATGGCGTCGTTGGATTTTTCTGCAACGCTGTTGCCCGCGCCGCCGTCCTCGACCGTCATATTGCCGCTGAAGGTGTCGAACGTGTAGTTATAGCCCGTGTTCCTTGGAAACGTTAGCGAGACGCCGCCGGAAAAGGTCTCGATATTCACGTTTGAGCCTGCGTTTAGCTTTAAATCGACCGCGCCGGAGGACGTATTGCCAAGTATGGAGTTCGACGTTAGTCCGGCAAAATTTACCACGCCGGAGAACGTCTCGAACGCTAAGTCCTGTATACTCACGTCTTGGCCGGTAATAGGGCCGCCGGACGTATTCAGACTGGCATGGCCAAGAATCCGCGCGCCGTTCAAATTGAGATTCCCGCTGAATTGTTCGGTACTTAGGCTGCCGGCGTTAAAGCCCGTAAGCGTGATGCTGCCGCTGGAGGCGCTAAGGGTCGCATCGCCTTCTATAGTAGCGCCGGAGATTTCCAAAGCGCCGGAGAAGCTCTCTATATGGAGCGAAGAAGCGTTTAGCGTGGCTAGGCCTATCCTGCCGCTGGAGGTATCGAGCGTGACGTTTTGCCCGCTTAGCCCCGAAAGCGTCTGTACTCCTGAAAATGTTTCAACGGACATATCGCCGGCCGACGCGGCGTTTGTGAGGCCGATATTGCCGCTGGACGTGCTGACGGTTATTCTGTCGGCGTCGATATCCGAGGCCGTAACGCCGCCGGAGAACGCATCGACGTAAAAGTCCCCGATGTGAGCGCGCGGAATGCGTACTGTAAGCGTGCCGCGTATTGCGCCGCCGCTTTGGAATATCCCTATTTGGAAGGTATTATCCGTGGCGCGTTTCTCGCGCAATGCGACGCGGTTCCCTTCAGTAACGGCCTCGATATAGGGCAATTCTCCGCGGCTGTCCGGCACGCGCGTCCCCTCGAACGCCGCTTCGACCGACGCGCCGTCATGCGCCTGAATAATCACATTCGCTTCCAATACGTCCACGCTGACGCCTTGGCCTTGCGAGAAGGGCAGCGACCAGCTTTCGGCGTACGGCTGCGAATTCGCCCCGCCGATAAAGCCGTATTGCGTGATATCCGGGAGCGCCTGCGTGACGAAAAATACGCCGGTAATTATCGCGCTTACGACGAATACGCATACGAGAACGAGAACGATAGTCTTAGTGTTCCTCTGCATTTTGCTTCCTCTTTCCAGAAATGATTTCTATATTGGTACACACATATCGCGCGATGAATTTACCCCAGGCCCCTCCCAAGCGAAGCGAGCCTATCAGCAGCAGCCCACCGAGCGAGGCGACCATAAGGCAGACAAAAACCGATGCGATTGGGTAGACAATTGAGATAAGCGCCATAGGGAAAATAATGCTGACTATCGATAGAATCGCGGTAAGCGCGCCTACAAGAGCCATAGCGCCGCCGGTTATCACCAGGGAGAGCCATACCGCGAACAGCGCTGCGACGATGGGCAGCACGAATATCAGATTCAACATCCCCATGCCTATCCCGGCCCAGACGACGCGCATCACGTTGCCGATCGAAGGCTTGACGCTCGCCTGTTCACTGGCGTACGCCGCGCGGTATTCCTTTGCCAAAATCTCCGGCGGGCCAAGCCCTTCCGCCAGCGCCTCGTCGGAAATCCCCTCGCTTCCGCCGTCGTTGAAGTGTGCCAAGATTTCTTCGACGATCTCCCGCCTGCGTATCTCCGGCAGATTGTGAAGCTTATCCGCTAGTCTGATCATGTATTCTGCCCTGGTCACGCCGATTGCCTCCCCTCAATGATATCGTCCACGCCTTGTGTAAACGCTCTCCATTCGGCGAGCAGCCTCGCGAATTTATCCCGCCCGCCATCCGTAATCTTGTAGTATTTGCGCGGCGGGCCCTCGTTGGATTCCTTTAGGTACGTATTGAGCAGCCCTTCGTCCCGAAGCCTTTTCATAAGAGGGTATACCGTCCCTTCGGACATAACCACGCTGCGCGAAACGCTCGATACGAGCTCGAATCCGTAGCAGTCCTTCCGTGCCAGCAACGCTAGCACGCACAGTTCCAAAACGCCTTTTTTAAATTGTGGATTCACTCTGTCGCTCCTTTCACTCGCTATTGCAAGCAACCAAACGATGTCAAGTACCTTGTATCGCATTATAGCGTGGCGACTCCAGCATGTCAATACTTTTTTAAAATCCTTTTGGAAATCTTTTATTTAATTTTCATTTGACCGTTTACAATAGCTCCGTTATAATGCGTATAGACAAACAGGAGGAATCGAAATGAAGCTTTGCATCATAATTCGCTCCGCGCATTCGCATAGATGAGGCATTGTTCGGAGCTTAATGGGGAAACCCAACTTTATCATCGATGAATATCCAACTTAAAGCAGGCTAAAACGGCTTGCCGTGTTGCGATACCATCGACTGGATAGATATTTTGCCGCGAGCAATGCCGTTCGCGGCTTTTATCTATCTAAAAGGTGGTATATATGAATCGAAAAATCGGAATAGACGCTCTCACGCGGGAGCTTTGCGTATTTGCCTTGCCCATGCTTTTGGGCACTATCCTACAATCCTGCTATAACATGGCCGACATGGCCGTAGTGGGTTCCTTTATCGGGCGGGAGGCCTTAGCCGCCGTCAGCAATACCTCCATGATCTGCTTCATAAGCAATTCCATCTGCATCGGCTTCACGTCGGCCGGCAACGTGCTAGTTGCGAGATATCGAGGCGCAAAGGATTCCTCCGCACAGAGGAATACGATACGCACGCTGTTCGCCCTATCGTCGGTCGGCGGCGTTTTGCTGACCGCTATCAACTATCTGCTTTACGTCCCTGTATTGCGCCTGATGAACACGCCCCAAGAAGCTATGCCCTACGCGATGGAGTATATGGGCGTGATCTGCGCGGGCAGCCTCTTCGTATTCGGCTATAACGCCGTCTGCTCCGTAATGCGTGGGCTGGGGGATTCGCGCCGCCCGTTGTATTTTGTTGCGGTGACGGCGGCGGTCAATATCGCGCTTGACTATGTACTCGTCGTGTTCTTCGGTTGGGGCGTGCGCGGCGCGGCGATTGCCACCGTGCTCGCCCAGGCCGCTTCGTGCCTTGCGGCGCTATGGACGTTTCATAGGCAAGGCCGAAAAAATAGGGGCTTCGTTTTTCACTTCGACCGGCACAGCCTCGATATCGACCGCAATCTATACCGCGAATTATTGCGTATCGGCTTGCCGACGGCCTTTCGCTCCGCCGCCCTCAATATGAGCTATCTGGTGGTGACGTCGCTATTTAACGGCTACGGCACGGCCGCCGCCGCCGCGGCTGGAATCGGGCTGAAGGTTAATACCTTCGTCGCCATGCCGTCGTGGGCGCTCGGACAGGCCGTAAGCATTATGGCCGGACACAGCATGGGCGCAAACGATCCCGCACGCGCCGCGAAAGCCGCCCGCAAGGGCATGATGGTTAGCCTTTTGCTAAACGGGGTTCTCCTAATGACAATACAGCTATTCATCCGCCCGTTTTTAGGTATATTTACAACCGACGCGGAGGTAATACGGCTGGGTGCACTATATCTTCGCATATGCTGTTCGGTCAACTTCATTCCGTATGTCGTCATGAATCTTCTGGACAATTTCGCCACCGGCGTGGGCGCGCCGTTTGTAGCTATGTTCAATACGCTGCTGCATTCGGTCGTCATTCGCCTCGGGCTGAGCCTTTTGCTAACCGTCTGGCTCCCATACGGCTTCATAGGCTTGTGCATAGCGGAATCCGTGTCGCCGGTAATACCGTGTATTGCCGGCGTTGTGTTCTTCCTAAAAGGACGCTGGCGGGAGCGGCGCATGCCCGAAACAAGCGCACAATAACATGCGGCCGCGATTATGTCCTCGTATTCCCTAAATACGAGGGCGTCCATAACCTCCTCCTTGGAACGGAAATAGTAGTACATCAAGCCTTTGGCGACGCCAGCCTTCTTTGCGATATCGCTGACCGACGCCGTCTTTTGGACGCGCCGGAGAAGAAGCTGGTATGGTTCGAGCATTCCGGGCATAGCCCGTGGATCAACGAGAGCGAATTGTTTGTCGGCGAGCTGCTGCGGGTTACGGGAGTAAATTGAACACAATGATGCCAGCAAATTATAAATATGGCGAGCTATTGAGAAACAACTGTGTTAACATATAAACAAGTATAGTAACACAGGAGCAAAGTCATGAATGCCGATTTTATCAATCTAACGCCCGATAACCTCGCAGCCGAACATCTATGCTGCGCCATAGCGGATAAAAAGCATCAGCGCGGCGTCGATACAAAAAGAGCGTGGCTCGCCGAACGGCTCCCAGAGGGGCATACCTTCAGGAAGCTGAACCAGAAAGGCAAGGTATTTATCGAATACGCGCCGCTGGAAAGCGCGTGGGTTCCTGTTGTCGGCGAAAACTACATGTACATATACTGCCTTTGGGTTTCGGGCAGCTTCAAGGGCAAGGGCTACGGGGCCGAGCTGCTCAATTATTGCATAGACGACGCCAAAAAACAGGGCAAATCCGGCGTATGCGTTCTGAGCTCCAGTAAGAAAAAGCCGTTTCTTACGGAAAAGAGGTTTATGCAGAAATACGGGTTCGAAGCTGTCGATGCTGTCGGAGAATACGAGCTAATGGCGCTGTCCTTCGACGATTCTCGGCCACATTTTGCGGACAGCGCGAAAAAGCAGAGCATCGAGCGCCAAACGCTTACGATTTATTACAGCCTGCAATGCCCGTACATTCCCAACTGCATCAAAGAAGTACAAGCCTACTGCTCCGCGAACGATTTGCCGCTGGACTTGATTAAAGTAGACACGCTGGAAAAGGCGAAGGCCGCGCCATGCGTTTTCAACAATTGGGCGGCGTTCTATAGAGGCGAGCTCATGACGCTGCACCTGCTGAACGAGGGGTATCTTAAAAAGATGCTGAACGAAGGTTAATCGGCATTATGCTATCGTTATTGTTCTTCAAGTCAGCGGAGGTGTCTTTTAATTGATAGAAGCAATATTTGGATGGCTGGGATTTCTCGGTGGATTGCTGACTGCCGCCGGTGATTTATTGCTTGACCTCAAAGGCCGCAACAATAAAAAGCTGGGCAAGTACGGCTTCATGGAGAGCGCTTGGGATACAATGGCGGCGTGGCGCTTCAAGGCGTCCATCCTGCTGGCTGGAGTCGGGGTTCCGCTATATTTTTTGGGCCTTACCTCTTTGGCGATGCAAATGACCAACACGGCATTTGCGCTTGCTTTTTGGATAGTCGCTCTCGCTGGGGCTGTGGGCGGATTTTTCATTCACGCAATGATTTGCGTCTTTCCGCTTATATACAAAAAGATGCGCGAAAGCTTCCCTTTCGAGGCGGCCGAGGATGTACTAATACTGGATATCACGCTGTTAAAATACCATTCTTTGTACAGTTTTCGCTACTCGTTTTCGGCAGTTCCATATTGTATGCCATTGCGGTTATCAATGGCTATTTGTCCTTGCCGATTTGGACGATAGCGCTTACGCCGCTTTGCTTGATGATTGTTGGAATTCTTTTATTTCCTCACAGCGCCGAACATGAACGCGAGCCCGGCGATCGCGCAGATAATCGACATCGAGCCGAGTACGATATGCAATATGTCCCCTCCATTCACGCGCGGCGCGTTCGTCAGTCGAGTATTTAGACGCGGCCAAAGGCGCGGTTCCCGTCAAAATATATTAATTAAATCCAATTTATTTTTTTATGATATGCTATATAATGATTTTTATAGAATAAAAAAGGAAGTCTGCTAGAATCATGCGATTGCTTATTATCGAAGATGATACAGCGCTTTCGGGCGCGCTCAAGCTCCATTTGGAGCGCGAGGGTTACTCTATAGACGTCTGCGGCGACGGTTCAGAAGCGTTTTATTACCTCGACGAAGGAGAATACGGAGCTATGATCCTGGATCGCATGCTTCCGGGTGAAGATGGCTTGAGTATCCTTAGAAGGCTGCGCGAAAGCGGAAGCAATATCCCCGTACTGATGCTAACCGCGCTCAGCGCCGTCCGCGACCGTACGGACGGGCTCGACGCCGGCGCGGACGATTACCTCGTAAAGCCGTTTGCGATGGAGGAGCTGCTTTCGCGCGTGCGCGC
>DBDD01000082.1:0-4446 GCA_002293365.1 Christensenella sp. UBA941
AAAAAATATAGAAAACGCCGGGGTAAATTTTACCAAGTCATCACGCGTAACTGTTAGTATTCCCCATAGTTTCGTAACGAATACATAAAATTCCGGTTATGGCTGTTTTTTCGCCAAAAACGGCAAAAAAACAATCCACACATACCGATGCAGCTTACTATTGTATCACACACCCTCTTTCACAGTCAATTAGCAAATGTAAACAACCGCGTAATAATGTACTTATCATAAAAGCACGCGTGAAACCGGCCCGCGTATTCCCGAACCGGTTTTTCATAAATCGCATATGAACGCTTCAATTCCATTTAACCCGCGCGCTCATTATTTTTGAGTTTTGCGAATATCATGCGCCCCGCCGCCGTTTGCAGCACGCTCGTAACCAGAACGTCTATCGTCTCGCCGATAAGACGCCGCGCGCTGTCGACGACGATCATCGTTCCGTCGTCGAGATATCCTACGCCCTGGCCAGGCTCTTTTCCGTCTTTGACGACGGTAACGCGCATATCCTCGCCGGGAAGCACTACGGGGCGTAGCGAGTTAGCCAGTTCGTTTATGTTGAAGACGTTGACGTCTTGAACCTCGGCGACCTTGTTTAAATTGTAGTCGTTCGTTACGACGACGCCGCCTAAATCGACGGCAAGCTTAAGCAGCTTGACATCAACTTCAGAGACGTTCGGATAGTCCTTTTCGAGCACTTGAACGGGGATATCGAGCTCTTTTTGAATCCTGCCCAAAACATCGAGCCCCCGGCGGCCCCTATTGCGCTTTAGCGCGTCGGAAGAATCCGCGATATGGCGCAGCTCCTGCAAAACGAAGCCTGGTATGATGATCGTGCCTTCGATGATACCCGTTTTGCATATATCGAAGATACGCCCGTCGATTATTACGCTTGTATCGAGTATCTTGGGCCGCGAGCTATTCGCACCGTGCCTGCGGTGCTCACGCGCGCCTTCTTTAGGATTGCGGCGCGCCCAGCCGGAAAGCTCGGTTCTGCGCTTGACGCCGATCGTCCAGCCCAAATAGGCGAGGAACAGATATAAAAGCGTCGATAGCGTGATATTTATCCAATCGATTGGGATCATAGCGATCAGGTTGGATAATAAAAACGCGATTACAAGCGCAACTATAAGGCCGAGCGTCCCGAAAAGGATGTCGGCGATTGGCATTTCCGCAAGTTTGGATTCGATAAACTGGCTGAACTTGATACAATTATTTATAATAGCTGGGCTTAATAAAAAAAATACAAAGCCGCCTATCAATCCGCTTGCGATATAAATGATCCAGTTGGTAATCGGCAGCAAAACGACGCTTATATCGACTATGCTTGCCGTCCGAAGAGCCTGACTGATCAATTCTATAATGCCGATACCGGCCATAATGCCAAAGAGCGAAATAAAAGCACGGGCGATTTTTCTCGCCAAGCAGTTCACCTCCATGATTTAATGCAGTATTTGATGGTTAACTCGTAATCCTGTAGGGACGCCATATATGGCGTCCGTGATGCAATGGACATCGCGATTTTGGCCACGGACGCGATGTATCGCGTCCCTACATGTTGTACGGCGGCCAAAGGCCACCCCTACACGCACAACTCCAAGCGTTTGAATACCTCGTCCTCTTTTTCGCCACGAACAAGCACGAGCTCACTCAGCAATATCTGCCGCGCGGTATTGAGCATCTTTTTTTCGCCCGTCGACAGCCCCCGGGCTTTTTCGCGCTGCCAAAGCCCCTTTACGACGTCGGCAATTTCGAGAATATCTCCGCTGCGCAGCTTTTCGAGGTTGTCCCGGTACCTCTTGTTCCAATTTGAGCTTTCAGCACAGGACTCCTGGCTGAACATCGTAAATACGCTGTCGTATAGCTTACGGTCGATAATATCGCGAAGCCCGACTTCTTTTATGTTGTTGACAGGAACGAGCACTTTCATTCCACCCGAGAGGAAACGCAAGACATAATATTGGCATAGTTTGCCTAAAATTTCGCGTTCCTCTATATTTTCGACCACGCCCGCCCCGTACATCGGATACGAAACGATATCTCCAACCGAATACAATCGTAACCCCTCCTACGAGAATCATCCAGTATCTACTATAGAACGAAACGGAGGCGCTGTCAATAAATTTGTATTCTACTACGCCTTTGCCCTTGCCGTCAATATCGAATTTTAAACTCTATGTACCATAAAATGTAAAACGCTCCCAGTCTTGATATGTTAATCAGTTAATCGTAAGACAGAATAAACGAGTCTTCACCCTTAAGGCAGTCATATTTTTCCAAATATGGGGAATAGGCCGACACTTCGACGCGGCCAAGCGCCGGATTAAACCTCAGCAGCCGCAAAAAGCCGTTGCCACCCTTGGGCTCCCCCTGGTAATCGGCTAAGATTTGGTATACTATCCGGTCGGGCGTGCCGTCGCCGTCGTCGTCNNACGCCGTGGTTATGCCCGCACAGCACGAATTTTACATTTTTATTTGGAACGACGGTGCGTTCAAACAGCGTTTGGCCCAAGCTCGTATGATCGCCGTTTGTGGAGAGGTAGTCGTGGAACATCAAGACGGCCAAACGCTGCGGATAGCCTTGAAGAACGCCGTTTATCCATTCGATACCCGCGTCGTCTACGCCCCAGCCCATATAAACGAATATTAGCTCCATACCGCCGGCTTCAATTAGGTCGTAATGGCCGCGATTGTTTTCGTAGGAGCCGCCATAGAAGCGTTCGCCGCCGAAACGACCCTCGCCGAACCGCTCGCCGTAACCCGAATAGTCCTTTTTGCTCGTGCCGACGTCGTGATTGCCGGCCAAAACGCCGTAGGGGAGCACGCCGTCGAGCAGACCGAGCGCGTCCTCGGCGTTTTTCCATTCTTTCGCCGTGCCGTTGTGTACGATATCGCCCGTGAAGCCCATATAAACGATATTTTCTTTTTCGTGGTTTTCAACGAGCCATTGCGTCATAATAAGGAAAACCTGCGGATGCGAGCGCGAGTAGTATTGCGTATCGCTCATCCAGGCGATTGTAAAGGGTTCCGGCTTTGGAGTGGGCGAGGGAAGGGGAGAGAAAGGCTGTATGCCAGCAGCTGGCGCTGTGGGCGCATTGGGCGCAAGAGGCGGCATTGCAAGTAAAGGGAACTCTTCAGCAGAACTCTGCAACGGAGAAAGAGGCCTAAGCGTCGGTAAAGGACTGTCCTCTATTGCCGCGGCGGGCGCGGCCTCGGGCGCACAGGCTGCGAGAAAAGCGCATAGCGCGAGTAGGAGGGCAAGGCGGATTTGACTCTTAATATTCATTCTAATCCTGTAGGGGCGCGCATTGCGCGTCCGTGACCCAAAAAGAGAATATAAGTTTAATATAGCCAAAGGGCTACGCCCCTTGGCTATTAAAACTACTAATTTCTAATTTCTAATTTCTAATTTCTATTCCCCGGATCGCGCAAAAATGACGGCAGATCTAAGTCGCCCTTGTCCGCGCCGGCAATGCGCCGCTTTAGTACTTCCTGTACGCCATTTTTGGGCCTAACGACCGTCAGACCGGGCGCTTCATCCGTTTCGCCCTCGGGTGATTCTTCGCTAGGCTCTTTTGCTTCTTCTTTAAGTATACGCGAAGGCACTCCGTTTTCGAAGCCCGTCGCAATAACGGTAATACGCACAGCGTCGCCCATCGTGTCGTCAATGCCCGCGCCGAAGATGATGTTCGCCTCCGGATCGGCCGCTTGCTGTACGAGCTTCGCGGCTTCCTCGATTTCCATCAGGCCAAGATCCGTCCCGCCGGTGATGTTGAGCAATACGCCGCGCGCGCCGTCGATCGTCGTTTCGAGCAAGGGGCTTTCTACGGCCTGTTTGGCGGCTTCGACCGCGCGCTTGTCGCCCGAGGCCGTGCCTATGCCCATATGCGCCATGCCCTTTTCTTTCATGATCGTCTTTACGTCTGCAAAGTCGAGGTTGATCATCGAGGGTACGGCTATAAGGTCTGAAATACCTTGGATGCCTTGGCGCAAAACGTCGTCCGCGACCTTAAAGGCGTCCATCAAAGAACCGCGGCCTACGACCTGGAGAAGCCTGTCGTTGGGAATTGTTACGAGCGTGTCGACCTCTTCCTTCAGCCTGCGGATACCCGCTTCGGCCTTTAGCTGGCGCTGACGCCCTTCAAAGAGGAAGGGCTTTGTAACGACGCCGATCGTAAGTATCCCTTGCTCTTTTGCGAGCTGCGCCACAATCGGCGCGGCGCCTGTTCCTGTGCCGCCGCCCATGCCCGCCGTAACGAACACCAAGTCCGCGCCCTTGATCGCCTGAAATACATCCTCGCGGTTTTCTTCTGCGGCTTTTTGGCCGATCTCGGGATCTGCGCCAGCGCCAAGGCCCTTCGTCAGCTTTACGCCGATTTGGATCTTTTGGTTCGCGTGCGACAGGCACAGCGCCTGCTTGTCCGTATTGATCGAAATGAACTCCACACC
>DBDD01000082.1:4481-5731 GCA_002293365.1 Christensenella sp. UBA941
TGCGCGAATTGGCCGACCTCGATGTCGAATTCCAGCATATTCCCGCTCCCCTTTATTTAGTGAAAAAGTGAATCAGCTTGTCCACAAAATCCCCGCCTTGGCGGCTCATCATACGTTCGCCTTGATCGGACACGCTGTTGTATCTATAGCTTAGTACCCCAAAGGCGCTCGTATAGTTTGGCGAATTCAGCCTGGGCATCAAAGGCGTCTGCACGCGAACGGGCATCCCCAGCGCGTCCTGTAGCAGTTCCCGCGACCCCCGCATCATGGCCATACCGCCGCCCAAGAGATATACGACCGCCGTACGCGGTACTTTGAATCCGCAATTTGCCAGTACGTCTTTAATCAGCGCGGCCGTCTCATGCGCCCGCGCATCGAGAATATACCGGATATATTCGTATTCAAACGACTCGCCGCGTCCGCTCGTAGTACGTATGCTCTCTAATAAGCTGCCCTCATAATCCAGCCCGAATACATGTCGGCGCTTGATGCTTTCCGCCGCGTCCGGAGCAATGGACAGGCCGTAGGTTAGGTCGGACGCGAAGTGCATCCCACCGACGTCGAGCGACGTATGGGACACGACCGCGCCGTTGCGGAAAATATCCACGTCGGTGGAATGGTAACCAGCGTCCACAACCACGCTCACGCGTTCGCGCAGCTCCGGCTCTATTACGAAAATACCCTCGGCAAGCTGGGCATGGATAAACATCGCCGCGGTAACGTCAATCTCGTCCAGCGCGGATTCTATGGTCTTTCTGAAGTCGGAAAGCAGCATCGTATGGGCGACCTGCGCCACAAGCTCGTTCGCCTCCATGCCGACCGGCATGCTGTTGAACCGAACGTCGCCAACGCGGAAACGAACCGGCAGACTATGGATTAATTCGTACGTTTCCGGCTTGAAAAAATCCAACGAGCTTTCAATTAGGTCGTCGATGTCGCCTTCAACGATCCGGCGATCCGAGCGGGTAATGTGTGTCGTCCCGTTTTTGACGACGACTTCGACCATCTGCCCCAAAACGCCCACATATACGCTCTTTATTCGGCGGCGCGCTTCAAGCTGGGCCTGCTCCACAGCGTTGTGGATTGCCATACGAAGGCTCGTATCGTCTACTATGGCCCGCTTTTTTATCCCGCGATATTCATAGATACCCGCGCCATACAACTCAAACTGACCTTCCCGCGTACAGTCCCCAATCAGGCAGACAACTTTAGAGCTTCCAATATCAAGCACCGCCGCAGGCTGCTTCATA
>DBDD01000082.1:5750-9715 GCA_002293365.1 Christensenella sp. UBA941
GTTCACTATATCATAACATGCGACGATAATTCAACCGTAAAACTAGAAAAAGATTCAATTTACCGCGATTACCTTCCTCCTTTATCGTACGGAATCCCCTCGGCGCGCGGCGCTTGGGATTTGCGCGAGGTAAACGCGAGGACGATTAGCGTCGCAATATAAGGTATCATCTTATAGAGATCGCTGGAAATACCCAAATTCGCGAGGAATGGAATGCCGGAATAGGCGGAGGCGATTGTTTTCATCAGGCCAAAGAAAAAGGCGGCGACGAGCACGCGCACGGGCTTCCATTGGCCGAAAATCAAAACAGCCAGAGCGAGGAATCCGTAGCCCGAAACGGTCGCGTTGAAATTAGTCGAGGTCGGGATGACAAAAACGAGCCCGCCGAGTCCGGCTAAAGCGCCCGAAATCAAAACGCCCGCGTAACGCATGCGGTAGACGTTGACCCCGACGGAATCCGCCGCCTGCGGATGCTCGCCGCAAGCGCGCAGCCTAAGCCCAAAGCGCGTCTTATATAATACGATCCATGCCAAAACGAGTATCAGGAAGCCCAGATACGTCGTGATATAGGTGTTTTTGAAGAATAAGCCGCCCAAAACGGGGATATCGCCCAATATAGGCACGCTGTCGATACGGAATTGATTTACAAAGGGAATCTGCTGCGTCGTTCGGATCATGCGTACGACGTAGATCGCGAAAGCCGGCGCAAACATATTGATGGCCGTGCCGGAGATGACCTGGTCGGATTTCATGTTTACGGAAGCGTAAGCGTGCGCTAAGGATACGATCATGCCCGTTGCGGCGGCGATAAGAATCGCCAAAAGCAGTATCGGCTGGCCGGGCAGCGCCTCTTGAAAGATGTTGATGAATAGGATGCTCGAAAACGCGCCTATAATCATCGTACCGTCGAGGGCGATGTTGACTACGCCGCTGCGCTCGGAGAACATGCCGCCCAGAGCGACTACGAGCAGCGGGATGGAGAAAAACATCGTTTGCTGTACAAGGAAATATAGCGTATCCATTTAATTCCCCTCCCCGTTCGTATTTTTGGAATCGTCCGGCGGGGCGTCCGGCGCTTCGGCGGGGACGTCCGGCACGGCGTCATGCGCGAGGTTTTTGCGCGTCAGGCGCGCGAGGAAGCTCCTGAAAATCAGCGCGAGCGCGCTGAAGTATATGATGACGGCGATGATAATCTCGATTGCCTGCGGGGCAAAATTGAATAATTGCATGTTGAACCCGCCGACGTTCAGGTATGCCACGAAGATGCCGGAGAATATGATACCGATAGGATTGGAAAGGCCTAAAAGCGCCACGGGGATGCCGTTGAAGCCCTCGGCGGCCAGGACGTCCAGCACCTCGATGCCCTTGCCTGCGCCGCTTAAATACAGCAACGCGCCGCCGATGCCCGAGAGAGCGCCCGCGATAGCCATGGAATATACTATGCAGCGCTTTTCGTTGATGCCGGCATAGCGCGAAGCCTCGCGATTGTAGCCGCAGGCCTTGAGCTCGTAGCCGAAGCGCGTTCTGGAGAGGATGATCCATATGGCTATTCCGGCCAAAATCGCGATAAAAATGCCTATATTCACGCTCGAGGGGCTATTGCCCGCGCGGAAAATCTGGTCGAGCCCCGCCTTGGGTAAAACGGCGCTGCCCGTCGGGCGGTGCGATTGATTTCTTAGAGAATCGAAAACTGTTTCGGATACGAGGAAGTTGACGAGGTGCATGCCGATGTAGTTTGTCATAATACAGGCTATGACTTCGTTGACGTTGCAAAACGCCTTTAGGAGCCCCGGAATCGAGCCCCACAGCGCGCCTGCGAGGGCGGCGGCTATCAGCGCGACGATCCAATGCGTAGCGCCGGGCAGGAACTTCCACTGTACGCCGACGTATACGGCGGCGTACGCGCCCATAATGAACTGGCCTGCTGCGCCGATATTAAAGAGCCCCGTCCTGTTCGCGAAGCCGACTGAAAGGCCCGTCATTATAATGGGGGCGGCAAAGTAGAATACCTGACCGAGATTTTTCGCGTCCGTAAACGCGCCCAGCAAAATCGCCCCGAAGCCGCCGAACGCCTGCGACGGATTTTGCGACGGATTCGATAGGAGCAGGACAATCAGCCCGACTAGCAAGCCGGCGAGAATGGCCATAACGCTTGAGGCGAAGCTGCCAAACCCCTCCGTTTGGAGAAAACTGCGCTTTTTCATACGGCGTCGCTCCTTTTCGAGCCGGCCATATAAAGCCCGAGCTCCTGCTGCGTTGTGGTCTTCGGATCGAGATCCGCGACGAGCTGGCCTTCAAACATAACGAGTATGCGGTCGGATACGTTCATGACTTCGTCCAGTTCGAGCGATACGAGCAGAACGGCGCGCCCTTCGTCCCGCTGCCTGATGAGCTGGCGGTGGATATACTCTATTGCGCCGACGTCCAGCCCGCGGGTGGGCTGCACTGCGATAAGGAGCTTTGGAGCGCGGTCGATTTCCCGCGCGGCGACGGCCTTTTGCTGGTTGCCGCCGGACATGGAGCGCGCACGCGTGCGTGAACCTTGCCCGCTGCGGATGTCGAAGCGTTCGATCAGGCCGTCGGAGTATTCATATATGGCGTCATATTTTAAGAAGCCGTTTTTTTGGAAGCGCTCCTCGAAATAGGATTGCAGGACGAGGTTGTGCGCCAAATTGTAGTCCAGAATGAGGCCGTATTTCTGGCGGTCTTCGGGAATATGCGCTATGCCGCGCGTGCTGCGGGTGCGGATGCTGTCCTTTGATACCTCTTCGCCCATAAGCTCGATAGAGCCGGCGTCGATGGGGAGCATGCCCGTTAGCGCGTAGACCAGCTCGCTCTGCCCGTTGCCCTCGATACCGGCGATACAGACTATTTCGCCCGCGCGCACGCTAAACGAAACGTCCGTTAGGCCCTTTTTGCCCTGGTGTTCTTTATGTTTAAGCGATAGGCCCGAAACCTCGAGCACCAGATCGCCTGTGCTTGCTTCGCCTTTTTGTACGGTTAGCTCGACTTTTCGGCCCACCATCATCTCGGAGAGCTGCTCCTTCGTAGTGTCTGAAACGCTGACGGTGCCGACGCTTTTACCCTTGCGCAAAACCGTGCAGCGGTCGGCGGCGGCCATGATCTCGTTGAGCTTATGCGTTATGAACAGGATCGACTTGCCCTCTTTGGCGAGGCCTTTCATATTCTTCATGAGCTCGTCGATCTCGTTCGGGGTTAAAACGGCGGTTGGCTCGTCGAATATAAGTATTTCGTTTTCGCGGTAAAGCATCTTTAGAATTTCGACGCGCTGCTGCATGCCGACCGTCATGTCCTCGATTATCGCGTCCGGATCAATTGAGAGGCCGTAGCGTTTCGATAGCTCCACGACCTTTTTTCGCGCCTCGTCCATTTGCAGGAATCCGCGCTTGGTCGTTTCAACTCCGAGGATTATGTTTTCGAGCGCCGTAAAATTGTGTACGAGCTTGAAATGCTGGTGTACCATGCCGATGCCGAATCTGTTTGCGTCGTTGGGATTTTGTATCTTTATCACGGCGCCGTTCTTCAGAATATCCCCGCTTTCGGGCGAGTACATGCCAAAAAGTACGCTCATCAGCGTCGATTTGCCAGCGCCGTTTTCGCCGAGGAGGGCGTGGATTTCGCCCTTTTTCAGCCGCAGCGTTATGTTGTCGTTCGCGAGGACGCCGGGAAAGGCTTTCGTTATGCCTCGCATTTGGATTATGTAGTCCATATAAAAAAACTCCGGAATTATATTCGGATTTATGTAGGGGCGAACTGTGTTCGCCCGCGACATTCATCACGCCTGATTTTGGGGTCACGGGCGAACACAGTTCGCCCCCACAACTCTGTCCTGAAACAACCGACCAGCAAGCAGGGAATCCAAAGAGCCGCACAATACGAAACAATCGACCAGCCAGCAGGGAATCCAAAGGGCCGCACAATACGAAACAATCGACCAGCAAGCA
>DBDD01000305.1:0-12429 GCA_002293365.1 Christensenella sp. UBA941
TTATAACCTTAATGGGCAATACATTCAAGCCGTAAATCGACGCCGATAACTATTAGGTAGCCGATGATTAATCGATTTCTGTAGGGGCGAACACAGTTCGCCCCTACAGCATGGGATCAGTTAATCACCGTATACCGGCGGGCTTACTGACCGTCCGGACGGCTAATATGCTTTTTCCAAAACTCAGGAGATAGCTCGCGCAAATAGCGCGAGAGCTCGCCGTCGCCCATCACGGTATTCCTGCCTAGCGCATACTCGGCGTCGACCTTTTCTTTTAGCGCCAAAACCAAGTCGGATCGCTTATCGAGCTTTTCATCCTCCGCAAGGCGGTAATGGTTGTTTATCCAGTGCGCGATTCCCGCCGCCCCTGAATGGGAATCGACCATAACGATAGCGGGACGGTTCAATATTGCCTTGGTGTCGAACGCATTATAGATTTCTTCGTCTTTAAGGAGTCCGTCTGCATGGATGCCGGCGCGCGTAACGTTAAAGCTTGACCCTACAAAAGGCGTACGCGCCGGAATATCCTGTCCAATCTCCTTCTCGAAGTAATCGGCAATTTCGGTAATCGCGGTAAAATCCATGCCGTCATGCGTTCCGCGCAGCGAAGCGTATTCGATAAGCATTGCTTCAAGCGGGCAGTTGCCGGTACGCTCTCCGATACCTAAAAGCGCGCAGTTGACGGCCGAAGCGCCGTAGAGCCACGCCGTCGCGGCGTTGGTTACGACCTTGTAAAAGTCGTTATGGCCGTGCCATTCGAGCATTTCGGAAGGTATGTCCGCATAGTAGCGCAAACCGTAGATAATGCCGGGGACGCTGCGCGGCAGCGCTACGCCAGGATAGGAGACGCCGTAGCCCATCGTATCGCAGGCTCTTATCTTAATCGGGATGCCCGCTTCGTCGGAGAGCTTGGCTAGCTCGTTCGCAAAAGGAACGACGAAGCCGTAGAAATCCGCGCGGGTAATATCCTCGAAGTGGCAGCGCGGACGAATACCGAACGAAAGCGCTTCGCGAACGATGCCGAGGTATTTGCTCATCGCCTGATTGCGCGTCAGATTCATCTTTTTAAAGATATGGTAATCCGAGCAGCTCACGAGGATGCCCGTTTCCTTTACGCCCATCGCCTTTACGAGCTCGAAGTCGTTTTTTGTGGCCCGAATCCAGCTCGTTACCTCCGGGAATTCGTAGCCGAGCGCCATGCATTGCTCAACGGCCTTGCGGTCGTTTTCGGTATAGACGAAAAATTCGCTTTGGCGAATCAGGCCTTTCGGGCCGCCCAGCCGGTGCATAAGCTTATAGAGCGTCACGATCTGTTCGACGGTAAAAGGCGAGCGCGATTGCTGCCCGTCGCGGAAGGTTGTATCCGTAACCCAGATATCGTCGGGCATATGCGGTGGGACGTGCCTATGGTTGAATGCAACCTTCGGGATCGTCGTATACTCGAACTGATCTCGAAATAGATTTGGCTCGAATACGTCCTGAAGGCTATATTTGTATATGTTTTCTTCCAAGAGATTCGTCTGGCCGCTGAATGCCAGCTTGGGATGCTTGGATTTACGTTCTTGGCTCATGGCGTGCTCCTCTTTCTATGGTAAAAATCTTTAACTATCTCAAGGATTGAGTGAATTGCGCCATGCGATCGGCGCCGGTTTGTATGTTTTCGCGCGAAGTCGCGTAGGACATGCGGACGTAGCCGTCCGCGCCGAACGCGATCCCGGGAACGACGGAAACCTTTTGCGCTTCGAGCAGAGCATCGCAGAAGCTTAGCGAGTCGTTTATAAGCTTATTGCCATAGCTCTTGCCGAACGTTTCGCTGATATTGATCATCCCATAAAACGCTCCGGCAGGCAGTTTTACCGAAAGGCCGTCTATAGCGTTGATTAGCTCGCACAAAAGCCTGCGTCTAGCGTCGAATTCGGCGCGCATAGCCTCGATTTGACCGCGAGGGCCCTTAAGGGCGGCTATCGCGGCGTATTGTGCGATGCTGTTGGGGTTTGACGTCTGGTGGCTTTGCAGGTTCCCCATTACCTTCGCGATTTCTATCGGGCTCGCGGTATAGCCAAGCCGCCAGCCTGTCATGGCGTATGCCTTTGAGAAGCCGTTGACCGTGATCGTGCGCTCGAAAATGTCTTTTCCAAGCGTGGCGATTGAAACCTGTTCGTTGCCGTCGTAAACGAGCTCCTCGTAGATTTCGTCCGAAATGATGACTAGATCGCGCTTTACAGCCAGCTCCGCTATTTGCATGAGCTCCTTGCGGTTAAGTATATTGCCGCAAGGGTTGCCCGGGCTGTTGACGATTATCGCGCGGGTATTGGGCGTACACGCGGCCTCTAGCGCGTCAATCGAGGGCTTGAAATTGTCCGCCTCGACGCCTTTGACGAATACGGGCTTGCCGTCCGCAAGCTTAACCATCTCCGGGTACGAAACCCAGTACGGAGAGGGTATGATAACCTCGTCGCCGGGGTTAAGCAGCGCGGCAAAGACGTTCGAGAGCGAGTGCTTTGCGCCGTTGGAAACGACGATCTGCGCGGGCGTATAGGTCAGCCCGTTTTGATTTTTTAGCTTTTCGCAAATCGCTTCGCGCAGCTCCAAAAGGCCGGACGCGGGGGTATATCTGGTAATACCCTTCGCGAGCGCTTCGATGGCGGCGTCTTTTATATATTGCGGCGTATCGAAATCGGGCTCGCCCGCGCCGAAGCCTACGACGTTTTCGCCTTGTTGTTTTAATTGCTTCGCCTTCGCGTCTATCGCTAACGTTATCGACGCTTCAATAGCGAGCGCCTTTTGGGATAAAATCACGCTGATTCCTCCTAAGCAAAATTTCGCCAAAATTTCGTATATTATAAGAAGATAAACCGAGAAATAGTGTTCTGTCAACAAAAAAATAGACAAGGCACTGAATTTAGGAGCCTATTTTAAATAATTTTACACTTTTTTAGTTTTTTGGCCTAAGAAATAAATTTCTCTTGACAGAATTGAAGCGTCAGCATATTATTATGTATACATATAGTAATTGTACTTATTATATTTCGAAATCGAAAGGTGGGCGAAACTTGACAATACAAAAATCATTGGGATACCGACTAAATCTATGTGCGCGTCTCATAAAAAGAAAGCTCGACGCTCAGCTTCAAAGGTATGATATAACCACGACGCAATGGGGCGTTTTAAAACTGTTATCACAAGAAAACAATTTGTCGCAAGCCGAAATAGCCGATCGAGCGAATGGCGACAGAGCTACTTTTGGCGCGGTTATCGACAAGCTGATTGCGAAAGGGCTTGTAAGTAAGGAATTATCCCAAAAAGACCGCAGAAGCTATATCGTCAAGATCCTGCCGACTGCCGAAAAGATAGTCAAGGAAGTATCTATACTGGCTGAAAGTATCAATAGCCTAGCCTTGCAAGGATTGTCCGAGGATCAAATAGACGCCTTAAATGAATGCTTGCGTATTATTGTAGCAAATCTGGAGGACCAAAAGGATTATGCTGAAATATGAGATTTATCGCGCGTTTTTTATCGCGTTTGGCGCAGTACAAGTTATTACTAACTCGATTTATTTGATTAGAAAAGACGGAGTCAACTTAGCGAAGAAACAACATAGAGAACTGCCGGACACAGCAACGAATAAGCATTACTCAGCAAAAATTTTCTATATGCTCTCGTTTGGCATATTGCTATTTACGACAGGCTTAATATCCAGTTTTCATCATTTCGTGTATCCAATAAGCTTTACTGTCGTTTTAGGAGTTTATACACTTTATGCCTTGATCGAAGCGCTATACTATCGGTTCTGGAAAACTACGGGAGCTTTTATTCTGCCGCTTGTATTGTTGGCCGCTTTTTTGCTTCTGTAGAAAATATGCTTCAACTACTTATGTATCTCGTCCGACAGATTCAGCCCCTCGTCGCCGTCCGAGCGCATTTCCCGAATTCGATTTTTCCTCCAATATGTAAGCGAAAGCACGGCCATCCGAATAACCGATACGGCGGGAATGCCCAGTATCATGCCCCAAAGCCCCGCGATGCCATAGCCGACAGTCACTCCGACGATTACGCCCAGCGCGCTTAGCCCAAGCCGCCCGCCTATGAGCTTCGGGCCGATAAAATAGCCGTCCGCGAGGAAAACGACCGCCAAAACTATCCCAAGCGGTAGAAGCTTTTGCGTGGAATCCAAAAATGTGACCAATACGGCGGGCGCGGAGCCGATTAAAGGCCCGACGTACGGCACAAGGCTGCCGACGCCGACGAGTATCGCAAACAAAGGCGCATACGGAACCCCCGCGATATAGAACCCCAAAGCGCAAAGCAGCATGATGGCGGCGCTCTCGGTCAGCTTTCCGATAAAATAGCCGCCGAACACCCGATCCAGCTTTTGCATAAGCGCTTCGAACCGTCCATAGCGCTTTTCGCCCAGCCATGGTTCGAGGATGTTTTGAAAGCCCCGGCGCAGCGTCTTGCGCTGATGCAGTATATAGAGCGCTATAACGGTAGTCATCAGCCATTGCCCCACCTGCCCGGCGGTCGCTATCAGCGTTTGGGCGGATATCGTAACGCTCTGACTTAAAAACGCCTGCGCCTGCGTCCATACTTCGCCAATAAGCGCGCCATATGGGCGCGTCGCTATCAAAGGCTCGATGAGGCCGGGTAATCTAGCGATCGCTTCATTCGCGCTTTGGATGAACATCGGCAGCATCCAATATGAGAGCGAGAACGCCGCGCCGAGGATGAGCAGCGCTATTACGAGCGTTGAAAGCCCTTTGTGCCTTGAAAAAACGGCCCGTTCCAAGAATGCCGCGAACGGCCGTAGAAGATAGGCTATCACCATCGCCCAGCCGACGGGTAAAAGCGCGCTAGCAAGCCGCTTGAAGCCGCTCCAGAGGCCATCCAGTATGTTGGTAAGCTCCGAAGCGATACGCCAAAGTACAAGCGCGGCGATTACGGCGGCTACGCCCCAAAACAAGTACCGTTTCCAATTGTTTCTAATATCAGGTCTTCGCATTTTCTCCTATTCCCAGCATATCGTAGGAGCGGATGGCAATCCGCCCGTAACAACACGCTTTATCCAGAAACTGCGGGCGGATTGCCACCCATACACATTCATCTATTCAACATCGGCGTACAGCAGCTTAAACTGGCCGAGCTTGTCGATTATGCCGCGCTCCGGCCCCCGGCGCACCAGCGCGTAGCCGTCCTTAAACGGCTCCGCTTCGTCGTAAGCGGCTTCGACAGCTATTTCCCCCTGTACGTCGATATAACCGTATTTGCCTCCGTCGGTTTTAACGGCGGCCAACCCTTCCGAGAACACCTGGGCGTCTTCGTAGCGCTCATCGAATGCGCTTAGCCCCTGAGGATTGATATAATGCCATTCGCCGTCGGACCGTACCGGGGCTAGGCCTTCGGAAAAATCGCGAGCCTCTTGAAATGTAGTATTGAACGCAAGCGTCGCTTCTAACCCTACATAGCCAAATTTTCCTTCGTTTAAATCGACCATGGCGAGCCCTTCGCAATAGCGCGTACCCGTTGCGGTACGAAGCCGGCCGACTTGTTCGCCGCCTGTATCTATAATCGGGCGCTCTACATCCGCGCCTTCATGAATTGTAAACGCGCGGCCTTCGGAAAAATCGGCGGCGTAATCGTAGACGGCTTCGACGACTATTGCGCCGTTATTATCGATATAGCCCCATTTGTCGTTCATACGAACGCGCGCCCGGTCTTCGTGAAACGCGCCGGTCTCGTCGTATTCCGGTTCGGCGGCGTATCCGCCGGTTGCGTCCGCAAAGCCCCAAAGCCCGTTTTGTTTAACGGCCGCCAGTCCCTCGGAAAATTGTACCGCGTCCTCCCATACGGGATCGAGAATCCAGTTGCCCCGGCGGTCGATCAAGCCGTAGCGCGCTTCGCCTGTCGTATTTACCGCGGCGAGCGCGGCTTCGCCATCGAATTCGAGCGCCGCGCTGAAGCGCGGCTGTATGACGACTTGCCCCGAAGTGTTTTTGTAGCCCCAACGCCCGTCTGCACGGTAAGGCAACAGACGTCCGGTACTGGAAGCGAGCGGCTCTTCGGGCGGGGCTGTGGCGGCCTGTGGCAACGGCGTTGGGGCCTCCTGAATAATCGGTGGCGGCGAGGGAACCGCGTTTGCTTGTGTGTCCGGCGTTGACGGCGCGAGCCCGCCTTGGAACAGATTTGCGAAAACAACAACGCCTGCGACGATTACGGCCGCTACGATCGGATAGTAGAAAACTATTTTCAGCCGTCTCCTGCGGCGCTTAGGTGTGGACATAAGAACCTCGCTTTACATTCGAATGCTCTAGAATTCTAAGACCAGTCAATAAGAATATAGCACAGGACGATTGACATTGCCACAGTAAAACAATACAATGAGCTGACTGAATTTTCAATCGGGGTGAATTTGATGGATAAATATTACTTGTTTACCGACTCTACAACCGATCTGCCTCAAAGCTTCTTTGAAAACAACGATGTCGAAACCGTTTACTTAAGCTATGTATTGGATGGCACGGAGCATCGTGACGACTTGGACCCCGAAAGCAAGCACGCGTTCTACGCAAAAATGCGTGCCGGCGCACACCCTGTTACTTCACAGATAAATGTGGATCAATTCACCAGCCGCTGGACGCCGATAATGGAAGAAGGCGCGGATATCGTATACCTCGCGTTCTCTTCCGGGCTATCCGGAACTTGCGACGGAGCGATTTTCGCGAAACAAATACTTGAGGAGCGCTATCCCGGACGTCATATATACATAATCGACTCCCTCGCGGCCTCGGTTGGCGAAGGGCTTTTAGCTATAAAAGCCGCCCAAATGCGGGCTCAGGGGCTTTCCGCAAAGGAGCTGGCCGACTATCTGGAGGCCAATAAGCTAAAGATGCACCATTGGTTTACTGTCGACGACTTAGCCTATCTTCGCCGCGGCGGGCGCGTTTCGGCGGCGGCGGCGTTTGTAGGCTCGCTTTTGAATATCAAGCCGATGCTGCATGTAAACGTCGAAGGAAAGCTGATTCCGCTCGAAAGGGTCAAGGGACGCAAGAAATCCATTGCGTATTTGTTCGACCGTTTCATGGAGTTCGCAAGCGACAAAACGCAATTGGTCGGCATCAGCCACGCAGACTGTTTTGACGACGCAAACGCGCTCGCGACGATGATCAAAAACGCTGCGCCCGTAGAGGACGTTCTGATTTCGGATATCGGCGCGGTTATCGGCAGCCACGCCGGCCCGGGCACGCTTGCCCTGTTCTTCTTTGGCCCTAGCCGCGATTTGCCCTAAGATTAGGTGTTTATTGTAGGGGCGAACTGTGTTCGCCCGTGACAATCACATAAATTGTAGGGCAAGGGTTCTACTCCTGCCCTATCCAACGCAACGAATTATAACGGCGGGAGCAGAGCCCCCGCCCTACAAGATTGGTACTAAACCGTATACAAAAGCCATATAAAACAGCACAACGCCAGCAGCGATAGGAAGCAAACGCCTATCGCTGCTTTTATTTTTCTGCGCTTTAGGCAATGCACAGCATAGATGAGCGCGTAGCTAACGGGCGGCAGCGCGCACAGAGTCAGTAAAAAATAATTCATCTATGCTCCCCTTTTGCAGTCCACCGTAATATTCAGCTTAACCTCCTTCAAGCGTTCGGGCCAGTCATAATTCTCCCACTGGGCGTTGGTCAAAAAGCCTGTCACAACGCTCTTGCCTAGCTGAAACACATCCGCACCCACGCCGCGGCACTCTTCGAACAGCGCCGTCAAATCCTCGCGTAGGCTCTCGGCGACGCCGCGCTCGACATCCGTGATTTCAACTCCGCTATTATCGTTTGCTTCGTCGCAACCGACGTAGACCTCAAGGCTAATTACCAGCGGTTCAAACGATACGACGCGCGCTCGGCGCGGCCTTGCCAGCCGAAGCTTAACCGCGCCTTCATCATAATACCAGCCGCGCTGGAATTCGTCGCGCGCGAGCATAAGCGCCAATGTTTCCTGCGAATCAAAAGCATCTATCATAACGCCGTCTATAACAAGCGCGCAACCGAGCATTCCGGGGGCGCCGGTATCGGCTTTATACGCGCCCAGCGGCAAAATCGCGGTGTAAATCGGACTTGTCAGGCTTTCGGCCAGTTCAATATATGTGCATTCTGGGAACAGGGCGCTTTCGCTGGGCTCAAGCATCCACGCGCGCTGATGCTTTGCGAGGTTGATATCGCCAAGAGCGCGCATGCCTTCGAGAAAATCGTACGCTTGCCCCTTTACGACGGCTATCCTGCATGTCGTCCTAAAGCCAAGGCGGGCGGGCAGAAGCCGCGTAAGCTCCTTTAAATGGCCTTGCGCCGCAAGTTCGCCGCAGAAAATTATATCGTTCAGGTGCGTGAAGCTTAGTCTCCACGGTAGAGTAATATTGATTTTATCGATTGCCTCGTATATGCTGTCCGCTTCCGCGCTATGGAGCGTGAACCCTCCTTTTTCAGCGTCTGCTGCCGTTGGCAACGGGATTTGTACGGTAAAAGTATACCGTTGCGCTTTCCCTGTGTCGACGCCCAGCGAAAGCACATGCGCGACCTCGTCGAGGTTCTTCATGTCCTGACAGGCCGCCATCGACAGTAAAATCGATAATAGCAGAAGGATAATGCTTTTTTTCATAACCTGGCTCCCTTTATTTTCGCGCTCGCCTTTAGGCGCTTGATAAACGCTATCAGCGCCGCCATGATGATTGGCCCGTAGGCAAATAGAAATCCGAATTGCATAAGAAAGGTTTCGACGCCCTGGATAACGGCGGAAGTTTGCAAGAGCAGCGCGAACGATAACGCGACAAAGCTTACTAGCGGCACGACGGGGCGAATCTCCGTTACGCTAAACGTACGGCAAAAGATGTTGGACGCGAGGTATAGTGTAAAAGAGACGCCTGCCGTCATACAAAGCATCCAAATAAATAAAACGAAATCGTCGACGCGTGTTAGCGATACGCCGGAGGTGATGCCCGACGCCATGGAGTAGAACGGCGCGTTCATTTCGCGCAATAAGCCGGATGAGAACGTCAGCGCCGCCGCGAGGAACATCAAAATCGCCGCCGAAGCGGATATTCCGAGCGAGGCGAAGCCGATGTGCCGTACTTGCTTGCCTCCGTGCAGCGCGCTTGCGAGTACTGCCGCGCCGATGAGATCCAAATACAACACGCTTCCCGACAGTCCGCCTTTTAGCGTGAACGCGATTCCTTCGCCGAAAAGCGGAAAAAGCCTCGATGAATCGTAGCGCCTCCAAGGTAAAGTCAAAACGCATACGAAGACGATCAGCATAATGATAAAGAAGGCCTTTGCGGTTCGCGAAACGCATTCAAGCCCCATATATGCCGGTATTGCCGCCGCGAACGCGAGTAAACCCATCAGAATTATCGGCTCGGTATCGGTATAGACGAACGTTTTGACAGCCAGGTAAAAGCCCGACAGCGTGCGCGCTGCGTTGAGCAACAGCAGCGCGCATAGCATCAGCGCGATAATTCGCCCGGCAACGCTCAGATTTTGGTTCAGTCCGCCGAGCAGATTATTGCCGCCGCGCAAGAGGAACAGCGCGATAAAAAAAACGATTGCCGCGATAGCTGCGGCAACGATGTTCGCCAGCCACGCACTGTGGCTAAAGCCCGGCGAAAACAGCGGGAACAATAGCTTGCCGATAAGCGCGCTAGATAGTACTGCGACGCCTTCGCTCGTGCCGATTTTTCCTTCACGGAGACTCATGTTTTTTCACCGTCGGCAGTATTTAGGATATCCGGCGCGCTTCGTCGGTTTTTCAGCGTATCGCGCTGGATAACCTGCGAGTGTCCGAAAGCCTTGGGCGTAAATGGCGCCATAAACGGCACGCCGTAGGATTTTATATTGCACAGGTACGCAATTAGGATAACTGTCGCCGCCATAACGCCCAGCAGGCCGAAAAGCGTGCCTGCGGCAATCAGCATTATTTGCGCGAAGAGCGCAGAAAGCTGCGTCGAATAGTCCGGGATGGCAAAGCCGCCTAGCTCCGCCATAGCTACGACTATGAGCATAACTGTGCTTACGATATTCGCGGTCACGACCGCCTGCCCTAGGATCAGCCCTCCAACGATTCCGATCGACTGGCCGACGCTTGAGGGCAGACGAAGCCCCGCTTCACGCACGAGCTGGAACATCAAAATCAGAAAGAGCATCTCCATGTACATCGGCAGCGCTACTTGCTCCCGCGCCGCCAGGATCGTCATTATCAGTTCGGATGAGATCAGTCCGTGATGATACAGCGCGAGCGATATATATACGCCCGGCAGAAAGACCGATAATATGAGCCCGACAAAACGTACTACGCGAATAACCGCGCCGACTGGCTTGCGCATATATATATCCTCGGACGTACTCAATAAAGTAGGCAGCGTCATGGGGACGACCGTCGCGAACGGCGCGCCGTCGACGATTATCGCTATATAGCCGTTCATAAGCATGCCGGCGACTCTATCCGGGCGCTCGGTATTGAGTACCTGCGTAGTCAGAGAAAGCGGAGAGCGCTCCGTTAGCTGCTCCAGCATGCCCTCGCCGAACACGAATCGCGTCGATACCTTGGCGAGGCGGCGCTTAACTTCGCCTAGAAGCGACGTATTCGCGACGCCTTCGCGGTACATGATCGCGAGTTGAATATTATTGTCCGCGCCGACATTACGAAACTCGCTAACGAGGTCGGGCGTGCGTACTATGCGGCGTATAAGCGTAATATTCGTGCGCAGGCTCTCGTTAAAGCCTTCATGCGGCCCGCGAACGACGCGCTCGTTCATCGGCTCGCCGACGGAGCGTTTCTCGTAGCCGCGAGTATCCATTACTATCGCGTTGGCGTCGCCGTCGATAAAAAGAGCCGCTTGGCCTTGTAATATTGCGTCGACGGCTTTTGTCAGGCTCGCTTCAAGCTTGGCCTCGCCGACGTTAACGACCCGATGCATCACTGCGTCGCTAATGTTTTTTTCGTTGCCTAAAAGGCAATCGGGCTTCATGGCGGGCTTCAGTATAAAATCGTTGATCATCTCCGTTGAAGCCATACCGCTGATATAGGCTAAAAGCGCGTCAAAACGATTGGCGATACGCAGCGGCCTTAAACCAATATCGACGTTGATGTCCGCCCGAAAGCAGCGCTTAAGCGCGTTCGTATTGTCGGCTAAGCGCCGGGATACGTAGACGTCCTTCTCTTCACGAGGCTTTGCCGCCGCGTCGCGAGGGGCTCGGGGAACGCCTGTCTCCGAGGGCGTCTCTAAAAGCTCGAATTCCTCCGGCTGTTCGAATTCAAATAAGCGCTTCAGCTCGTCCAGCACGGATCTTCACCTCGCTTTTCGCAACATGTCGAATGTAGCTTGCGTCCAATTATCGGCTTTCATGCAAAATAACGACGTTGATTGACATTAGTTCTATATACTTGTTATCATGGCCCTATTAAATAGATTGAAAATATAAAATATTATATATGATCGCGCTGATCAAAAGGCACATGGCAATCTCAGCGCATACAAGAATTCTCGACTTGGCGTGCGGCAAGGGCGCGGTAGCCATAAAAATCGCAAGAAGCTTGTGCGTAAGCGTTTATGGCTTCGATTTAATCCCTGAAGCAAGGCTTTGATTGTGTAATTTTCGGTGCTGCGGGCAATATTCTCGGCAATCCGGAAGCGACCCTACAAAAGCTGATGAAAACCGTTAAGCCTGGCGGCTATATTTTGATCGACGAAGCTTTTTTACCCGACGATTCCAGCAACGATGATGTCCTTTATCGAAACTATGCGTTTTTGACCCATAAAGAATGGAAAAGCCTATTCAAAGACAACGGCCTAACGCTTTTAGAAGAGCAAATAGGCAGTGCTGACGCCAATTTTGACAATGATAAGAAGGCAATCGCGTCTAGGGCAAGCGAGCTGATTGCCCGCCATCCTGAAAAGCGCGCCCTTTTCGAAGGCTATGTACAAAGCCAGCTCGACGAATATGAGGATTTAGAGACAAACGTTACGGCCGTTACCTGGATGCTGCAAGTTTTCGGCGCCTAAATCCGTTTAGATCGAAAGCCGTTCTAACTTGCTAAAATATTTTAGCATCTTGATTATTCAAAGGGTATCTAGTATAATAACGCAGTATTCGCGGGTGTAGCTCAATGGCAGAGCTCTAGCTTCCCAAGCTAGCTANNATTCCCATCACCCGCTCCAATAAAATTAGCCCAAAGCTAGGACAGAAACGGCTCTCGAGCCGTTTTGTTGTTTTCCGTTTTTTAGCGTAATAGTATTATCCATCGTTATCCGCGCGGCTAGATACGCGGTCAAAAAGGCCACAAAATATGAAAACGAAGTCTCCTTTTTCGTCTATGCTATATAATAAGGGGGATAACGGGTATGAGCGAAATAGAAAAAATTAAAGCGGCAATCGAATATATCGAAGCCA
>DBDD01000305.1:12607-24417 GCA_002293365.1 Christensenella sp. UBA941
CACGGCGCGTTTAGCTCCATGTATAAGCTCCCCCCGAACGCGTATAGGGAAAACGAACGTTTTTACCCATTGCAGCTAAAATTCGAGTTTGAAGGGAGCTTTAGCATGTTGAATAGAAAGGACGGCGGCATTTGGAGCGTCGCGTTTGCGGCAGAGGGCGACATCCCCTACTGGATGGCGCTGGTGCGGCTTGTAATCGACGGATTCCCCCACTTGCATGAGGACGAGCACATAGACGCACTAAAAGCGCGAATCGAACGAAGCGAGGCGCTGATTATAAAGGATGAAGAAACTGCGGTAGGTATCCTGCTCTTCTCCAGAAAGACCGGTAGTATCGAGTTTTTAGGAACTCATCCTCTCTATCGGCAAAAAGGCATACCGCAAGCTTTCTTAAAAAGGGTTATGGGCGAGCTGCTTGGCGATCAAGAGATTAGCATTACCACATACCGCGAGGGCGATAAGGCCGACGTTGGCCACCGCAAGCAGCTACGCGCGCTGGGTTTCGCGGAGGCGGAATTGCTAATGGAATTCGGATATCCAACGCAGCGCTTTGTTCTGGAGAAAGGGGCATTGAATGAGTGAAACCGCAGCCATTCCTTTTCCCGACGAAATCATCCATCTTGACGAAATCAACCGCAGCCTAGATAGCGCGCTGGCGGAAGCGGACACGGCCGTCGAGCGGATGGACAAAGAATATAATGACGCCAAGCGATACATGGTATTTAACCGCGGCGAAATCGACCCGCACGAAATGTTCCGAAGCGAGCAGGAGCTTAAACGAATCGACTCAAGAGGCGCGTTTACCGTTCGGCTTCGGGATAAGTTGGCGAAGCTCAAGGCATCGCCGTATTTCGCAAGGATAGATTTTCATGAGCGCGGCGGCGAGGAAGCGTCCTTCTATATCGGGCAGTTCACGTTCGACCGCGATGGCCAGCTGCTCGTTTACGACTGGCGCTCGCCGGTCGCAAGCATGTTTTACGACTATGAGATCGGCCCTGCGGAATATATCGCGCCCATGGGCAAAATCGACGGCGAGCTGACCCGCAAGCGGCAGTTTAAAATCAAAAACGGGCTCATGGAATACGCGCTTGAAAGCTCCGCCAATATTCAGGACGACGTATTACAGCGCGAGCTTGCCCATACGTCGGACGAAAAGATGAAGTCCATTATTGCCACCATTCAAAAGGAGCAAAACCAAATCATCCGCGACGAAAGCGTCGGTACGTTGATTATCCAAGGCGCAGCCGGTTCCGGCAAAACGTCAATCGCCTTGCATCGCATCGCTTTTTTGCTGTTCCGGTTTCAAGACGGATTGACCGCAAAAAATGTAACGATATTATCGCCGAACAAGGTTTTTGGGGACTACATTTCAAATGTGCTGCCGGAGCTTGGCGAAGAGCCTATCTTCGAGGCGAGCCTTTCGGATATTGCCGAATTGCAGCTTGAAGGCGTCGTCGGCTTCGAAGAGGAGAAGGATCCGCTTCTTCAAGACGACGCAGGCTGGGCAGAGCGGGCGCGCTTTAAATCCACTATGGATTTTGTTCAGCTGCTGGATGAATATATCAAACAGATGCCAAGCATGGTCTTTTCGCCCTCCGATTGTTCGTTTGAGCGCTTTACCGCGAGGGCGGAGATGATCGCCGCACGGTATAAAGCTTATGGAAAATACCCGGTGAAGCGCCGCCTAGAGATGATAGCGGAGGATATTTACGAGCGCTTTTATTCCGACTGCTACGAAAAGGACGACATACCCCAAAGCCGAACCATTCTAAAGGCGTTAAAGAAAATGCTTAAGGTCAAGGATACGCTGGCGCTTTATAAGGAATTCTATAAGCGCTGCGGCATGTCGCAAATGTTCGCGATGCCGTCGAAGAAAATGCTGGAATGGGCCGACGTATACCCTTTCCTATATGTTATGGCGGCTTTTGAGGGACTGCGCGAAAGCGGTGTTATCAAGCATTTGGTTATCGATGAAATGCAAGACTATACGCCCATACAGTACGCGGCGCTCAATATCATGTTCCAATGCCCAAAAACGATTCTCGGCGATTTCGGGCAATTCCTGAATCCGAACCACCTCAACACCTTGGAGGACTTAAAAAAGCTATACGGCGGAGCGAAATATGCCGAGCTGTCAAAGAGCTACCGCTCGACCTATGAAATCATCGAGTTCGCGAAGAAAATAAAGCGCGCGGGCGCGATTGAAGCCGTAGAGCGCCACGGCGAACCGCCAAAAATAATCAAATGCCTAGATCGTCAAGACGAGCTTGCGCGCCTAAAAGCTATGATCGATGCATTCAAAAAAAGCGCCTATTCCTCGCTCGGAATTATTACGAAAACCAATTCCGACGCAAGAAGACTGTACGATTTATTGGCGGCAAATTTTGACGTACATCATATTTCGCCTGAGAGCACCCGCTTTTTGAATGGCGTATCCGTAACGTCGGTTCAGATGTCTAAGGGCTTGGAGTTTGACGAGGTTATTATCCCCGGCGCAAATAGCGGCAATTATAGTAACGAATACGACAGGAGCCTGCTCTATATCGCATGTACGCGGGCAATGCATAAGCTGACGCTTTTATATGAAGGCGAGCTATCTTCGTTACTCGTATAGAGCAGCTGCACCAACTCCTATATTGACCCTATATTGGTATTCATAGGTATTAAAGCGCATGCTGTTCGTTCTTTGACAAAACGCCTCTTGATTGCTATACTTTTAAATGGGAAGAGGTGTGTACTCGGTGAAAAGGATTTTGCTTGCGCTTGTATTCGCGATTGCCGCGCTGGTTCTGTTCGCGTCGGGCGCACTTGCTAAAAAAGACAACGAAATTGGACAAGTTACAGGCAGCGACGTCAATTTAAGGGCTAACCCTACAACGGAGTCGGCCGTTCTATGCACGCTCGCGCTAAACGAACAGGTTGAAATACTGGGCCGGGAAGATGGCTGGCTGCATGTCATCGCCGGTAATAATGTCGGCTACGTACGCGAAGATTTTGTTTTTGTCAGCGTAGCCGGCAACCGCGTCGCCTACGTTATTGAAGACGGGGTTAAACTCCGCGGCGGCCCCGGACAAAGCTCATATATTATCACGGAACTCTCCGCCGGCGGCGGCGTAAAGGTCAAGCGTATTGTCGGAGAGTGGTATTTCGTTTCCTACGGAGGCGAATCGGGCTATGTCCATAAGAACTACCTCCAGCTAACGCGTTCGCTTTCTGGTTCGGCCGCGAGCGAAATGATGCTGACGCGTGGTATGGAGGGCGAAGAAGTCAAGAAGATGCAAAAGGAACTGGCGCGCCGCGGCTTCCTAATCGATTCGCAAGTCACGGGCATGTATGGCCCCAAAACGCGCGAGGCCGTCAAGACGTTCCAAAAAGCGGCCCAGCTCGACGGACAGGACGGTATTGCCGGGCCTCAAACGCTTTCCCTAATCTACGATAGAAGTAACGGCATAAAGAAAAGCTTAGCGTCGAGGATGGATTTCCTAGGGCGTGTTCAACTCATCGATTGGTTCGAAGGCGGCGACAAGGCTTTCAGCAAGGGTACAAGAGCCGTCGTGTACGATATTCGAACGGGTCTCGAATTCCGCGTGCGCCGTTTCGGCGGTTGGTATCATGCCGACTGCGAACCTGTGAGCGCGAAGGATACGGCGGTGTTCAAAAAGATCGCGGGCGAATGGACATGGGACCGGCGCGCGATTTGGCTTAAAATCGGAAGCAAGGTATACGCCGCGAGTATGAATTGCATGCCCCATTTGCCGGATGTGTCAAAGGGCGATAATTTCCCCGGCCATTTTTGCATACATTTTCTGAACTCTAAGGTACATGAAAACGAAAAAGAGTGCCCGCGGCATCAATCGATGGTGCGTAGGGCGTACTCGAACTCGCAAGCGTAGCTATGGCTGGCTTTCCAATAGGAGGATACTAAATGCCGCGATCACGCGCGATCTTCTATATCATTGCGATTTCCGTGGCGAGCGCGATAACGGCAGTGCTCTTGACTATACGTTTCTATTCGCGTTGGCCGGACGGCGATGTAGCTTTATTGTCAACAAGTCAGTATGCCGAGCTTGCGGAGCTCAGGCGCTTACGGGAATTATCGGATATTATCGAAGACAAAGCTTTTACCGCGCGGACGCGTGAAGAAAACTACACTTCGGCCGCCCAGGGCATGATCCAAGGTCTCGACGACCATTATGCGGCCTACTATACAAACGAGCAATACGTTCGTATAGAAGAGCGGCAGCGCGGGGAGTATTCAGGAATCGGCGCGACGATTGAGTACGATCCTGATAGTAACGCGTTTTCGATCGTATCCATTGCGCCTGGTTCGCCAAGCGAAGAAGCCGGCTTGCAGGTTGGCGACTTTATAGTAGCGGTGGACGGCTACGATTGCGCGTCTTTGACCCAGGACGAGCTGGTCGCGCACGTACGCGGAGAAGAGGGTTCAAAAGTCGTTTTATCCATTGCGCGCGGCGCGCACACGCAGGATATAACGATCACACGCGCTGCAATCGCTTCCGAGCACGTCAAGCCCCGTATGCTGGAAGACGGCATAGGCGTTATACGCCTGATGGATTTTTCCAGCATTAGCCTTGATGAGTTCAACACGGCTCTCGACGGCTTAAAGAGCGAAGGCATGACAGCCCTGATCATCGACTTGCGGGATAACCCCGGCGGAAACTTAGAAACCGTCGTCGGTATCGCGGATATCATCCTGGACAGCGGCACGATTCTGACCATCAGACCCCGCGAAGGCGAGCCGACGGTATATTCCGCCAAGCCCGGCAAGCTCGATTTACCGCTCGCTATCATTATTAACGAAAACAGCGCCTCCGCAAGCGAGGTGCTTGCGGGCGCAGTACAAGACCATGGGGCGGGCACAATCGTAGGCGAACGCAGCTTCGGCAAGGGCAGCGTTCAAACGACCTATCCGCTAAAGGAAGGCGGCTGGGCAAAGTTTACAACGGCCGTATATTTTACGCCTTCCGGGCGCAGCGTTCAAGACGAGGGTATAGTGCCCGACGTGGAAGCCCGCTTAACTTCAAAGCCCGATGGATCCAATTACGAAGACCTGTCTATTGAAGAGGATCAACAGCTTCAGGCGGCTGTCGCCGCTGTGTCTTAGACGTGTGCATACAAGCCCATTAATAAGCATAGGATTACATAGGACAATAACCTGTCCCGCAATATGCCGGGAGGTGACCTATGGGGGCCTTCGTCAGTATCGAAACGATCGTTGCGTACGCTGTGGCGCTATTGTTGATGTATGCTCTGGGCTGGCTGCTGTTTGTGCCGCTTAAATACCTTTGGAAGCTGATTCTAAACGGTATTCTGGGCGGTTTGTTGTTGGTCGCTATTAATCTTATCGGCGGCTTATTCGGCGTTACGCTCGCAATTAATCCCATAACCGCATTGATTTCGGGGTTTTTAGGTATTCCAGGCGTAGCGCTTTTGTTCTTGCTTCAAGTCATTTTATAGATGGTATGGTTAGACTATTCTTCGCCCATACATGACATAGCGGCTGCTATCAACATCCAGTAATGTAAAACCGCATGACAAAAGAGCTTTTTCTGAAGCCCTATTGTTCTTGTCAATGTCAGCGGTTATTCGTTCAGCGTCCGGAAAAGAAAAGATTTTATCAATAAGCAAATTTATAATTCCCTTACCCAAGCCTTTTCCTAGATAGGATTCTTCGCCTATAAGATAATCTATCCCGTAGGAACCTTTTATCGGAAGGGTTCCAAAATCCTCATCGCTACTGTCCGCACATTTATAGTATTGGCACAGACCTATCGGGCGGCCATGATACATTGCGATAAGGTATGTTATCCATCGAAATTCACCGTTATGCTCCCTGATTTCATGCATCCAGTCAGCAATAGTTACATCCATACGAGGTATTTCGTACCATCGCTTTACATGCTCCTTGTTGAGCCAAGCTTCTGCTAGCGATATATCATTGTCGCATAGCACTCTCAATTCTAACACGTTAATACCTACTTTCATACCGATGTACATAATATACATGCGCAACGTTTACATTTTCGCCCCCGATATATATCACGCCACAACCTTGCCATAAATCCTGAGCTCGTCAAATTCGCTCAGCAATATCGGGGCATATTTGCTATTGAGCGAAACGAGCTTATTGCCGGAGAATTTCTTGCAAAAAGCTTCCCCATTCAGGAGAAAAATCCCGATTTCCCCGTCTTCAAGCGTTTGCTGAGGCTTAATATATATAATTTGCGCATCCACAAAGCGGGGCTGCATGCTGTCGCCGCTGACGCGGACGGCGAAAGTCGCGTCGAGGGGTATTGTTTCGTCGACGTCTATGAGCTCGTAAGCGTCGCTGTCTAAAAACGCGCCTGCGCCTGCGGATACGGGAAGGTCGTATAGCGGAATCTGGCGCGAGACTTTTATGCGAGCTTTAACGGGCCTATCGCTATAGCGCGCGTCGGCGGCAAGATAGCCGATATATTCTAACGCCTGTTTTTTTCCGGTATCGTTTAGCGATTCAAAAATCGTGTACGCCGGCGTCAAGCCAAAAACATGCGGTGCGTCATGAACGCCGTACCGGGCTAACAGAAGAAGGAAACGTTCGATATCCGGCTGTGTGCTATCGGTTTCCCATTTACTGACGGCTTTATTTGTAACCGGATAGCCGCTTTGAGTAAGATATTCAGCAACTTGCGGCTGGGTCCAGCCTTTTGCGGAACGAAGCGCGGCAAGCGTTTTTCCAATTTGTATTTGCATATTCAACACCCCTTAACGCATTATAACGCGTCCCACTTAGTTAAGCAAGCCTTTAATCTCTTTTATAACGTTAATAGCGGCAATAATACGCTATATCTGAGATTGATGGCGCTGTTATTCTCGTCAAAAGCGAGAATCCGCGAATGATACCAACAGATTTGATCAATCGTTTCCATCCGTAGACATCTTTAACGGCACTTTTACTCGCCTTGTTTGATTGCGCAGTTTATGGTAATCTATTGTGGAATAATGTGTATGCATAGGAGAGTGCGATTTGAAAACTGTGATCTTAGCAGGAGGTATGGGGACTCGAATCAGCGAAGAAAGTCATCTCAGGCCAAAACCTATGATAGAAATCGGCAGCGATCCAATTCTTTGGCATATCATGAAATACTATTCTTTTTTCGGATTTCATGATTTTATAATTTGCTGTGGCTATAAAGGATATATGATCAAAGAATATTTTGCGGATTATTATCTTCACCGTTCCGACGTTACGTTCGATTTCTCACACGAAAACGCGCTAACCATCCATAACAACGTCGCTGAGCCTTGGCGGGTCACGCTGGTCGATACGGGGATCAAGGCGCATACGGGCGATCGTATCCGCTCCATCAGGCGTTATTTGGACGACGAAGCTTTTATGCTCACCTACGGAGACGGCGTCAGCGATATAGACCTACATAAGCTGATTCAACAACATAAACAGTCCAATAAGATTATGACCATTTCCGCCGTACAACCTAAAGGCCGCTATGGTGTGCTAGAGCTCTCCAAAGACGACGCTGTTACAGTTGCAAGCTTCAAAGAAAAAGCTACGGAGGACAGAACGTGGATCAACGCGGGATTTATGATTATGGAACAGTCGGTCTTCGATTATATCGGCAGCGAATCCTGTATGCTTGAAGAAAGGCCGATGCGTGAAATGGCGGAGGGCGGCGTGTTGGGCGTATATCTTCATGGCGGTTTCTGGCAATGTATGGATACTCAGCGCGACAAACGTGTTTTGGAGGATTTATGGTATAGAGGCAAGGCTGCATGGAAGGTATGGACTGATGAATAGCGTCCCGATTAGCGTAATAATGCTTACCTACAACCGGCAGCAAAGCGTAAGCCGCGCAATAGATTCGATACTGGCGCAGAGCTTTCGGGACTTTGAGTTTATTATCGTCGATAACGGATCGACAGACCGTTCCGGAGCCATTGCCGACGAATACGCCGCGCTTGACGACCGTGTGAATGTTATCCATCGAAAGCGTGGTAACATCGGCTCTGGGCGCAACGCCGGGTTGAATTCCGCTATCGGCGAGTATATCGGCTTTATAGACGACGACGACTGGTGCGAACCGGATTATCTCAAGTTTTTGTATGATCTTGTTGCTGAAAATGATGCTGAGGTTGCAATTTGCGGCGCGGCGGATAAAATATTCTACGAAAAGCAGATTATGAGCGCCGAGGAGGCGCTTACAGCACTTTTGTGGCGTAAAAAATACAACGTCGCCTTTCCGGCAAAGCTGTTTAAAGCAGCGCTGTTCAACGGCATACGCTTTTCTGAATCCGCAAAGTACGACGATATCGAGCTTATGCCCCGTATCCTTGGAGGCGCGAACCGCATAGCATACCATGGGCTGCCGAAGTATACTTTCGAACGCCACGGCGGCAACAACTCCGCATGGACGACGAACCATACTTTGCTGAACGCGGCGACGCTGGACGAATATCTCGACGTTTATCGGAGCCGAACCGAATGGCTAATCGAAAAATTTCCGGATAGTGCCGAAAAATGGAAATATTTTGAGTGGTCGTTCATGATAAGTATGGTCGAAAAAATAGGTAGGCTGAAAATTTCCGGCTGCGAAAAGCGGCTCGAAGCGATGATACACGAGCTTCGGAAACACAGGCCGGAGTTTTTAGAGTGCGAATATGCACTAGATTATGAGAAAAAATGGTTCGATAGTTTAATAATATAAAATGTTGGTTTTGTTTTACTTTTTTATTTAAACATTTCATACTATATCGTTATTTTAAAAAATATATAAAAATTTCGACAAAATATTCTATTATCCTATTGACTTTGCCCCATCGGAAGGTTTTATTCTTATATTATAAAAGTGTTGTGTCAGCATAAATAACTTATCATCATAGTAAAGTCACAATATACTTATAATAAATGGAAAACCCGAAACAAATTTGATCGGCTTTATTTTCGTATCCGAAAGGGGGAAAACATGCAAAACTCAGCTTCGATCAAGCGCGCGGTTCTAATCTTTTTAATAGTGCATACCTCTATCATCCTATTGCTAGCGTTTCTTTTGAAACGCGATGGGACGCCGAATAACGATCCGGTAGTTTTCATTGCCAGTATCGCGGTAGCCGTTGCTATTACGATTTATACGGCGTACAGGATTACCGAAAGTATCAATGAAAAAATTGAACATCGCGCCAAAACCATGGCCCAATACGCGGCGTATCTTCAAACCAGGACTAAGGATTTGGATAATTATGCTGTCGAGTTAAAGCAGTGGGCAAGCGACATGAGCAAACAACAAATTGTGCTTCAACAACGTGTAAGGCTAATTAACGACTATGGTAACAAGATGAATGAATTGGCGGGAAGGATGACTAAGAAGGAGGAACAATAAATGCAGACAGCTTGCGAAAACGCGGCGTTAGCCAACGAGACAAAAAGTATTTTTTACTTCACTATCAACGAGGACTTATACGGTGTAGAGGCGCATCATGTTCTACATGTAGCCGGCGTACGCCAGATCAAAAAAATTCCGGAAATGCCTCATGGCTTGAAAGGGTATCTTGATTTGCGCGGCAAAATGATTCCCGTGTACAGCTTGCATGCCGGTTTTATCAAGGCAAAATCCCGTTATACGAAACAATCACGCGTAGTTGTAATTAGAACCGACGGCGCGCCGATCGGGCTAATCGCGGACTCAATACAGGAAGCCGCAAAGGCAAAGCACGATAATACTTCGAATCCGGACGGCACGGAAACCTGCCGCTATGTCAGCGGTATCACACAACTGAAAAAAGAACAGACAGTATTGCTGTTCACGCGCAAACGTTAATATAAGATATATCAATCGCTAACATATGAAGACAAATCCGTTAAGCCCTAGCGGCTTAGCGGATTTGTCTTTTGCATGCGGCCATAATCATTCTCCGGCTCCTTGGCGTGCGCTGAAGAAACGCTTTTTATACCCCGCTGGCGTCGTTCAGTTCAAACAGGTTGCCTTCCGGATCCCTGAAATAGGTACAGCGCATACCCCAGTCTTCTATAGTTTGCGGCTCGCCTAAAAACTGTACGCCCGATTCCTTCAGACGCAGATAGTCTCCATCCAGATCGGTTGAAGGAATTATTGCTGTGATCGTATCTGGCTGAACATTGCCGCCAGGCTGAACGTAGCCTTTAAACATCGTCATATTCGCCCCGGCAAAGATAGCGAAGCACGGCGGTTCGCCTTCATTTACAGTAAAGGACGTATAAGGACCGTTCCTATCTCCCCAAACCGGCGTCAGCCCCATTTTCGCCGTGTAGAAGTCGTAACAAGCGCCATAGTCTTTCCGAACCAGAATCCGTATTGTCGCTTCATTGAACTGCATAGTATGCCTCCCCTTTAAATCTTTGCATATGAGTATACGTTAAAATTTAAAAGGTTCATTGTAAAAATCGGACTTATTTTGTAAAAATGCCGTGGGGGTTATTCCGCATATATCCTTGAAATCGTGAATGAAGTGCGCCTGATCAAAATAGCCGAGCGGAAGCGCGGAATCGACAAAGCCGGATGTACTTAATTTTTGAAGCACCAGGTTGACGCGCAGAACGCGCAGATAGGTTTTTAAGCTTAAGCCCAGTTGCTCGCTGGCGACGCGGCTCAAATGGCGCTCGCTGTAGCTGCTCTTTTGCGCCAGCGCGCCGATTGTCGGCAGCGACTCGCGCTGAAGACGCAAGCCTTGCAATGCGGGGAAAAGCGGATGATCACCGGGCCTTTGCGAAAGAAGCTGAAGGAAAATGCCGTCGAGCGAGGCGCGCAGCTCAAAAAGATTTTGGGCGCGCTCTACGCTGTCGAGTATTGTCTTATTCATAGGCGGCAACAGCTCGCCGAGAGGCAGCCTGAGATCCATAAGCTCGTTGTGCGGTAAATCCAGCAGCCGTCGCGCGCCGCCAGGCAGAAACTCGACGAAAAGGCGAGGAAACGCGTCGTTGGGAACCGTTGCCGCTCTTGTCGACGCGCCTAGAAACGCGCTATGGATTGTATCGCGCACAAAGGTGAAGACAAGGCAGCCGCTGGCGTCGGGAATGATGGTAACCATCTTCTCGCGCGGGCGTGGGAAATATAGCGTATAATGCGCGATATACGGCCTCAGCGCGGGGTGCGGCCAAAGAAACCGGCGGATAATGTTAGGAGTGTGAATTTGATCGAGAAACATCTCTATGCCTCCGGCAATTCAATACCCGCTTCCTTTGCGGCCTCCAGCAGCTGCTCGATGGCGAAATCGATCTGCTCGGGCTTATGGTCGCTCGTAACGCAGAACCGCATGCGCGATTTGCCCATGGGCACGGCGGGATAGACGGCTGGCGGCACAGATACGCCGCGTTCGAGCAACATGCCCGACAACCGGAACGCCTCAGTATCGCCGCCGACGAGGATTGGTATAATCGCCGTCTCTCCGGCTAGGCAAATATTCAGATTCGCCTCGCGCGCTTTTTTCACAAAATAGGCGATGTTTCTTTGCAGCGCCGCAACGGGCGAAGGATCAGCGCGCAAGAGGCGGACAGCCGCCAGCGCCGCCGCCGCGACGGGCGGGCTGATGCCGACGGAGAATACGAAGCCAGGCACGTTATAGCGCAGGTATTCTATCATTGCCGCGCTGCCGGCCAGATAGCCGCCGCAGGTTCCGAGGCCCTTACTGAGCGTGCCCATCTTTATGTCGATATCATCGGGCTCTAAACCGAAATATTCATCCACGCCGCCGCCATTTTTGCCGATAACGCAGGCGGAATGCGCCTCGTCCACCATCAGGAACAGGCCGTATTCCTTTTT
>DBDD01000305.1:24441-24581 GCA_002293365.1 Christensenella sp. UBA941
ACCTTTTCGAAGCTTCTGCGGCTCCTTTGAAGAATGCTTTCGAGCGCGTTAAAGTCGTTATGAGGAAAGGCGCGGCAAACCGCGCGGCTCAAAGCGCAGCCTTGCATGATGGAATTATGGCTCAGGCTGTCGTAGAGGAT
>DBDD01000191.1:0-182 GCA_002293365.1 Christensenella sp. UBA941
CCGAAGAACGCGAGGGGACTCGCATGAACAAGGGCTATATCTCGAAGCTGTGAATCCAGATTGCGATGCGCATCAGAATATATTGCCTGCAATCCTCGTCAATGCGCTCGCTGATAATGCTGTAGCGATTGATCAATGGGGCATACATTTCAAGGATAGCTTCGACCGCCTCGTGATTTCCG
>DBDD01000191.1:214-4595 GCA_002293365.1 Christensenella sp. UBA941
AGCTTTTTGAGAGCAGCGTGCTTTTGATCGTAGACATACTTGACCGTGCATCCCAGTTTCTCCGCAATTTCCATAGCTGACCATCCTTCGATGCAAGACATCTCCAGTATCCGCTTGCGCATGTGCGGCAGATTGGATAGCGCGTCGGATATCCGCTCCTCCGCGAAGAAGAACTCGTTTTCAGAAACCGCGCTCTGCCATCGCTCATGATATGCCGGAATGTCTTTTGATTCAGGCGGCTCGTTCATCGGAATCTCGTTGCTCCATTTTCGCAGTTTGCGAAGATAATCCGTCTTGGCCGACGTGACGACCAGCGTCATGAAGGTGGAAAACCTAGCGATTAATTCATTATCCGTTGGGTCAAAAGAGTTTTTATGCTTATAATCCATAGCCTGCCTCCTGGCCATGCCACCCCGGCTGGGTGACATGCCAAGATGGCACGCGTTTTTTCTTTGTGTGAGATTGCAAAGGGAACTAACGCATGTAGTAGATGAACACGGCGATCACCTCCCCTTCGCAGACACACAAAAAGGCCGCGCCGCGAACAAAAGCGGTACGACCTTTTAAGAACGGTCAGGCATTGTATAGATGAAGATGCGGCTACTTGATCACAAGTAACCGCATCCGAGGAACTTATTCTTTTTTTGAAAAACGATCTTTATTCCGTTGGGAACCCGGCGGCCCGACGGCGATTTACGCCCATCTATCAAAAATTTTCCTGCATATAAAATTGATTATTTCCAAGATATGCTTTATAATTTTAGTAGATGAACGCTTATGATGGATTATATTCAATCATGATTGTTATTTCGAGCGAGGTATAAATATGATTGTTGATAAAAATATTTTGGATTTAATATGCGATTTAGAATATGAGATTGCTCATGCTTGCCATAATGATAATACGCCAGCTTACAAAAGGTATCGTTATCCGATCTGGGTAGATTATTATCCATCGGAGAACGAACCGTATTTTCTAAGAAATACAGGCCGACTTGTAAACATCAACTTAAAACAACTAGATACAATGCATTATAAGTTCGGGAATAATAGACTTTTAATTGGATCGGCTATTATTAAAGTTTTGAGGCTTTTGGAAAAACGTTATGATATTGATTTTAGTCAGCTGAAACTATGCAAGCATTGTCATGATGAAGAAAGGCTAGCAGAGGATAGAAGCCAATGACATACAAGCTCGGTCTCTTCTTAGTTTGTCTTTGCTAGCGTGCAAATTTCATAATTGATGAACTGAACGTCATAATTAATCATTACGTGACCGTGGTTATAATAAATAGATGAAAAGGCGGTACTGAAATGTCATTAATTAAATGCTCCAAATGCAAAAACCAGATTACTGATTCATTCTACACATGTGTTTACTGTGGACATAATAGAAAAGAAACGGGCGTTTACTCAGAGAATCTGCCTCGTTTACAATCTTCCATGACTTGGGCAGGAAATTGCAGATTATTAGTTACCACGAGCGGTTGGAATATCGAATATTCTTTTAGAGAGTATCAAAGGCATAATCGTACTGAAATCTTTATTGCTGGGGCTAGAGTAGAAGAGTATATTCAAGCACTGAAAGATTGCTTCATAAAATATGAAGAGTGGAGTCAAATTCCATTAGAGGAACTTGATAATATAGATGTTCTTAAGGAGTATTTTGAGCGCAATGCTAAAGAATATCCTATTCGCATTAACCGATTCTCTATAACCTACTCTGACGATGCCCATATTACGAGTATATTTGGTAAAACAAATCTTGAAATACGCATTGACGATTATTTTCATGGTGTATGTTTAGGCGGTTATCACGAAGTTAGCATAGCGCAGAAAGATGATTTAGACGAACTGATATCTACTATAAAACAAGCTCAAAAAAGAGCAATGATCGTTATGCCGTTCTTGAAATTACTATAATAAAAAGAGTCAATTAATGACTGTCCTGAACAGATGACAGCGTTTGCCTGTCCCCGGCAGAAATACGATTTGAATTTATCGCGCAGCGAGCTGAAGTGCTCCGGCGGAAGGCCGACCGCCAAGTCTATTTCCTCATACGGCGAATCAATGCCCATTTTCTGCAACTCCCGCGCGATAGCAAAGAGCGTCAGGATAAAATAGCGGTCGTCTTGGGTTTTGTCCCGCATGTAGCGAATGCGTTCCATGGACAGCGTCCATACGCGCCCCTTATATTCGAGGATGTCCGTTTTATGTATGGTCGTCTTGCCCGAAAGCTCCAGCAAAGCTGAGTTAAAGCAGCAGTGAGGCGTCTTGATGGCGTAGTTTCCGTGGTCAACGGCGATTAGTCTGCGCATAATTCTTTTGCTCCTTTATATCCTTCGATTTTCAATGATATTACACTGGCGGAAATGCGTTTTTGCAACGCGAATGCGTATTTTTTTCAAAAAACGCATTCTTGATAGAGAAAAAGGCCCCGAATGACGATTAACGTCAGCCGGGGCCCTCGCGTCAGATTATACGGCGTGTTGCCCTTGTTTTAAGCATTGCCAGACGTAATCGTCCAAGCCCTTGTACTCCGGATGCCAAACGTATGTTCCGAAGGTCAAGCCCCTATCGTGCAGCATCCATACGAGCTCTGAATACCCGCGCTGAACATGGTGACTGGCGAGAAAGTCCATATCGAAGGCCGTCATGATATGTTTCGCGCCTTCCGCCATCAGCTCCGGCAATAAAGACTCCAGCCGCGTCAGGGAATGTACGCCCGGTACGGCTATAACGGTATGCCCCGTGAGATAGTGAATTACATCGGCTTTCATCGGGCCTTCCGTGAGCAGCATATTTTCGCGCACCGGGCCTGCTATATGCACCCAGCCTTCAGCGCGGCAGCCGTCGGGCATATCCGCGCTGGATACCCACCGAAACTTGCGCTTTTCCACGTTATCGCGGCGTATCTGCAAGCCTTGGACGCGCCCCTTGTGGTCGCGAACGGGGATCAATATGCCCCGCATATTGTGCGTGAAGGTCCAGGCGCCATCATTCTCATCGCGAAAGAAGCCCGGAACGCCGGCCAGATAATGCCCCTCCGCCATCAGCTTGCGGGCAAGCGCTTTTACACCCGCCACCGGAGTGGTTCTATATCCGTTTTGCGCGATAACCTCTCGGGTAAGCCCGCGCTGAAGCAGATTATCCGTGTGATCCGACGCAAGGCTCAACATGCCGAGCAGCGCCCTATACGTCGCGTCGCGGGTCTCCACATCCGTAGGCGGATTATCGGCGTGCGCATACAAATCCGGCGGCTGCCCAGCGGCGCATGCGTTTGCGGAATCAGAATGTTTGCCGATGTTCACGTTCCCCAGCCGCTTGCGCATATCCTCAAGGACGTTTTCGCGCCGCACGCCGGTATAATACCCGTACAGGTCGAACATACCGCCCGAAAAGCCGCAGCGCGGGCACCTGAAAACATCTTTGGAGAGGTTTATGTTCAGATGCTTCTTGTGCCCGCTGTCACAGCAGGGGCATGGAACGTAGTACGAGCTTCTGCCGTGCGGCGGGCTCGGAAGGCCCAGCAACGGAATGATATCCGCCATACGAGTAGAATCCGCCCATTGATAGTCTTTCATCGGGTCTCCTTCCGGAAGGGGAACCCTCCAATTGCGCCGTCATGCCGTCATAGAGTGCTGGCAGATAAGCCTAGCGCCCTCCGCTATGACGGGATCCTTTTTGTATTTATTCGCGATCCATGTAAGCGCATTTGGATCGAGGCGAATCAAATCGCCCAAGGTCTTGCCTTTAAGGCCGTCCTTTGTAATTGGGCACGGCATTAGCATAGCTTTTTCCAGCGGCGTTTGCTCCGGCGCTTTTGCTTCTTCCGGCTCCGTCGGGTATTCTTCATCCTCCGGGGTTAGCTCAGCGATATCCGCGTGAGTATCAGGCAGACGGGATTCCTCCGAAACGCCTGCGTCTGGAATCGCTGCCAGCTCATCCACCGCCGGTTGATCGAACGGCTCCCCGGCGGCGTGAAACTGAAGGCCAAAGCCCGCGTTGCGCAGAGCAACGCCGACCGCCGCCGTCTGCGCCCACTCTCTGGGCGATACGTTGGGCTTCTCCGGGTCGTATCTGCGCGATGCCGTCGCCTCGGCGAGATAGCAGCCCTCCGGGTCGTTGTAATGATGATAGACGCGGGCATGGCCGATGTAATGATCCTTAACCAGCGTCGCCGTTACGGAAATCTTGCCCTCCGGGTAAGTCAGCCGAAACCACGCCATCTGGGCCATCACCGGCAGCCTCAACCTTTTTTCGCCGGTATTCAGGTCGTTGTATTCTACGGCCAAAGCCATAGGGTCGAAGCCCTCCACTTGATTTATTGCGGCAATACGGGCAAAGCCGCCGATTTGTCAGTCGATGCTGTGCTCATCAC
>DBDD01000272.1 GCA_002293365.1 Christensenella sp. UBA941
CGTACGCTTTCTGCGCATCTTTCGCTCTGTAAATATGCTTGTCGTAAGCACACATGCGGTGGTGATGCTTGCAAGGATTGCAGACAAACGGCGCTTTCAGCAATAGCTTACATGGCTCATTAGCAGCCGCGCCATCCGATGACTTACGGATAACTGTGGTTGGTTTGATGATTAAATGCCTCTTAATCTCGCGGGATACTGTGGTTTGGTCTTTGCCGATGCGTTTGCCAATTGCCTTAAATGACATACCGTGTCCTAGGCATTCTTGGATTTCGATTCGTTGTTCGAGATTTAAATGATTGAGTCCCACTAAAAACCAACGAGGAAGATGAAGAAGAAAATGTTATAATAGGGGTAGAAAAAACGCGGCGGTGAAGGAATGCATTACACATTTTTTGATGAAGAAAAATGCATGGCGAAGATTACTAAGCTGGGAGACACCCTTGAACAACTCAACGGCATTGTGAATTGGTCAATATTCCCGTCAGTGCTGGACAGAGCTATACCGCGCGAAAAGAGCCCTAAAGGTGGCAGACCGCCGATGGACAATCTACTGATGTTCAAGATATTGGTTATCAAGCGATTGTACAATCTATCGCATGACCAGACGGAATATCAGATTAACGACAGGTTATCATTCCGACGGTTTTTGGATCTGGACTTTGGTGATACTGTACCAGACGCGAAGACGATTTGGCTATATGAAGATAAGCTCTCCAAGAGCGAAACGGGCCGTGAGCTGTTTGAGTTATTCAACGAGGCTATCGAAAAGAAAGGCTACGTAACCAGAACCGGATCGATAGTAGATGCGTCCTTCGTCGAGGCGCCCAAGCGGCGAAACACGAAAGAGCAGCGCGAGAAAATGAAGCAAGGCGAGATACCGGAGGAATGGGCCGACGCCGAACATCCGCAGAAGCTTAGGCAGCGGGACATCGAAGCGACGTGGACAAAAAAGAGGAACGAGGCGCATTTCGGGTACAAGGATACCGTAAAGGTAGATTTGGATTCGAAGCTGATTTTGGATTACAGGGTAACGACGGCATCGACGAATGACGCAAAAGCGGCTGATGGCATATTTAACGAAAGTGACAATGTCGCCTATGGTGACAGCGCGTATCCCAGCATGGAACTGCCCGAAGGCGTTGAAAGCAAGATCAGCGAAAAGGCAACCCGCAACCACCCTCTCACCCAAGAGCAGCGGGAGAGCAACCAACAAAAGGCGAAGAAACGATGCCGCGTAGAGCATGTTTTCGCCGGAATGGTGCAGATGTGCGGCGGCACGACCATCCGCAGCAAAAACCTGAACCGGGCAAACTTCAACATAGCCATGCTGAATTTGCTCTATAACATGCGTAGGGTTTTATTCCTAGCCAGACCATGCCGGGTATAACTGCGCCCTTTACGGGGGAAATCCGGGTAAGGAGCATAAATAGAACGGTAGTGCCGCCCGAAACGGCTCGAATCCTCGTATGCATTTTTGTTGTTTGCAATAACTGCTGGTAGTGTCCCTTTTAGACGGGGATTTTAGGGGTAATCAATTAAACTTGCAGGTAAATTCTCAAAGCAAGTGCCACAGTAGGCAACGGTGTAGCGGTAAGTACGATAAGGCTCTGCGGTTAGTATAAGGAAATGGCAATTTGTTGGGGTGAGAATACAGAAATCGGCCTGCGGTAGTGTTTCTACACACACCAAAAAGGCTGTCTGAAAAGGCTTCTCACAGAAAGTGCAAGGCAAGATGCATTTAGTTCAAGAAGGCGCTTGTGATCGATTCTCCTTGAACTTCAATGCTATCTTATGCCCAAAATGTGTTCTTGGCAAGGACGGTTACAAAACAGTTGGCGATACGCTGGCGATTTAGGTTGACCAGAGCCTATTGTTCGCGAAAAGCGTTAAAGGGCAGCCCGTGATGCGTGCATGATTTCTCGCGCTTAATGCTATCAAAATTTCCTTCTCAGGCTAAGTGCAACGCCCCGCGCCACTGTGGCACTTGCTTTGAGAATTTACCAATTAAACTTGCAATCTGCAAGAAAAGAACCTACCGCAGAAAAGTGCTTGCACTAGACCTTCGAATGTGGTAGAATTGGGGCCGTGAAATTCGAGGGCGGTTGACGAGAGGTTGGATTTCTCAATTGGTGTCATCAATTACGAGGTGTAGCGCAGTTTGGTAGCGCGTTTGGTTCGGGACCAAAAGGTCGCAGGTTCAAATCCTGTCACCTCGACCATCGAAAAACCCGCTAAGTTAGGGACTTGGCGGGTTTTGTAATTTCTGGATATCCGGTTTTTCGGGGGCTGAAAACGGCGTTTTACTGCATTTTTACTGCATCGTTATTTTTTCAGGCTTATACTACGCCTGTCACACTCGGTTTCGGGCTTTGCGCGGCGGCGCTTATCGGTTAAAATGTCCGTAGAAAAGATAAGGCGCAAGGGGTTACGGGAATGAATATATCTGACGATACGACGCTTGACGAAATGATACGCTCGATCCCCGAGGACGAACCAGCGCCCGACGAAAGCGAAGCTATCGAACAGGCGCGCGCGGAATACGCGCGGGGAGAATTTGTACGGCATGAAGATATCAATTGGAACTGACGCAACGTGCGATAGCGAAAAAGAGGCGCTGAGGCCGCTCCCGGCGCTTTCTACGGAAGACGCCGTTATCATGGAGGCTAACCTCAACGCCGACGAAAAAGCAATTATCCGTAAAGGCCGCGAAGAATACCAGCAAGGCGGCTTTGTCCCGCTGGACTTGAATTAGACGGTCGAATCTCCGGGCTTCTCGCCCTTCTTAGCTCCGCTTAAATGCGCGTTCAGGGCGCTTATGGCTTGCTGCTCCTTCTGTTCCGACAAATGCGTATATATCTTGAGCGTGGTCGAAATATCGGCGTGCCCGAGGAATTTCTGGGCGCTTTTCACGTCTACGCCAGCGTCATAGAGCATCGTNNTCGATAACCTGAATCTTTGGCCTTGAACGCGAGGCTACCCTGCCGCCCGCCGAGATGTTCAGGAAGTGCTGATAGCTTTCCCACGCCCTTGTCATGGCGCTTTCAGTCATCATATCGCCGTCCACGTCGGGGCAGATCATCAGCGAGGACGCTCGCCGCCCTTGCAGTATCGGCAGCAGTATATCGGGAATGGGAACCGTTCGCGTTCCGGCTTTCGTCTTGGGCGTTTTAACGTATGGAGTATTGCCGTCATAGCAGACGGCCTTGTTGACGGTCAGCAGCTTGGCTTTCAGGTCGGCGTCGCCCCACGTTAGCGCTACCAACTCTCCGCGCCTTAGTCCGCAGTACAGCATCAGCATAGCGGGAACGCCCATCCTATGGCCTTGATAGGTGGACGTAATGAGGTCGATTTCCTTTTGGGTAAGCGGGCGGCGCTCTTCCTTTTCGACGTGGGGAATCGTAACCTTCGAAAAGACGTTTCGATATAGAAGGTCGTTTTGCAGTGCGATATCAATAATCTGAGCCGCCGCTATTTTGACTTCCTTCATAGTCTTTTCGGAATAACCCTTTTCGGCCATGTTGTTTATTATGGATTGGAGGCTATGCGGCTTCAGCTCCTTCAATTTAATAGAAGCCAGCTGCGGCTTCAAATGGTTTTTCAGTATCGCCATATACATTTTACGGGTGCTGATGCCGATTGTCGGCTTATAATCGTTAATCCATAGATCGGCAAGTTCCCCGAACGTCATCTTTTCGTTTGCGGGAATCGTACCTTGCCGCTGATGTTGCTCAAACTCAGAAATACGCTGTTCTATTTCCTTGAGCGTCTTGGCGTAAAACGTCTTGCGAATGGGCTTGCCGTCCGGCTTTCTTCCTACGGTAATCTGTTTGACATAGTTCCCGTCAGGGCGTTTCTTTCGGTTCGCTATGCGCGGCATTCAATGTCCTCCCCTAAAGTTGTCTTATTGCTTCATCCAAGTTCGATATCGTATGTGCCCCGACGAAGGGCGGGAATACCACGGGTTCAAGCGCGTCAAAAAGCCACGTATTCAATTGCGATTTAAAAATAACGGGCAATTCGGCGTAGTATTTACGGAACGCCTCCGCTTCTAAAGAAGCTGAATCCGTAAAACTAATTCCGCAATGCATAGTTACGGGATGTGCTTTTATATCGGAAAGATTTTTCGTAAGCGTGTTAAATGGGACGGCGTAATTCTTTACTCCATCCGTAATGCGAATAATAAAACTTCCTTTAAGCATAGTATCCTGTTTAACTTTTTCTATATTAAGATTTGCGTTCATTTCTTCTATACGGAAATCCACCGGGTGAACCTTCATTAAATCGGACGGAGATACGTTTAAATACAAACAAAGCGTATTAACGGTTTCGAATTGTATTCCTTGCGCATGGTTTTTTGCGAGAGAGGTTAAAGTGGTTCTCGATATTCCCGTATCCTTAGAAACTTTGTTGATCTTTAGATTGCGTTCCGCAAGAAGAACTGAAAGATTAAAAATGAGCATGACAAAACCTCCAGAGAAAGTGTATAACATATTGAACATAAAGTCAAGTTCTATTTAAAAAAATCTTGTTGACAAGGAATAATGGCTATGCTATCGTATTGTTCGCCCAGCAGGAACTGCATACCCGACCCTTACCGCCGTCGGCGTCGCACCTTGGCAACTGAATAAGCGCCGCCGCTCGTAAAGAGCGACGGAACCCCAAACAATTGTCGCTAAACGGGAGCGAAACATCAAACCATAGTCGCCCGGACGGGCGGCGAAACAATCCTCTTTTTTGGAATCGGGCGGCTAGACCGCGCCGTATTCCCATAGGAGCCGGGCGGCAAGGCCGCGCCGCGTTCCCATCAAACTACCCCGGAGGAACTTAATGGAGAAATCCACCGTAAACCGACAGACCTACTCAGCGCCGGAACTCGCGACCGTACTAGGCATATCCCGCTCGGGAGCCTACAACCTTATGCAAGCGAAGGGATTCCCCACCTTGCGGATAGGCGGGCGCGTATTAGTTCCCATAGCCGCGCTAAATAGATGGCTGGAGGCCCAAACAGGAACGGAGGTGGCAAACTAATGAGCGTTGTAGCCATTAAGCAAGACGCTCTAGCCTTACAAGGCATTGGGCCAGTTGCGGACGTAACACGGGAAAAAGCGCTTGATTTGCTTACGGAGATTTTGCGGCAGGATCAAGGTCAGCGCTATTCCTACGACGAAAAAGGAAACGGATTTTTATTTGCGGATTGTTTTAAAAAGCTTTGCCGCTATTGCCCCGAGGTTGGGGAATGGTATTTTTACGACGGGAAAGCGTGGAGGCTGGATTGTGAGGGCTTATTCGCGATGGAGGCGGCAAAGGCGCTGGCGTCTAAGTTGGCCGTTGTCGGAAACGTGACGGAATCGGCCACGGACGTTATCGCGTTTCAAAGAAACGTAAAAGCGCTGGCGCGTCGTTCTAAGCGCGACGCCATGCTAAAATACGCTCAGGGCGTATATCCGCTGTTTATCGCAAGTTTGGACTACGACACAAACCTCTTTAATTGCCAAAACGGAACTTTGCGCTTGGATACCCTTGAATTAATGCCGCATTCGCCTGACGATAACCTCGGCACAGTGTCGGGCGTAATCTATGACCCGCAGGCAAAGTCGGAGCTATGGGAGCGCTTTCTAAACGATGTAACTCAAGGCGACAAGGAGATAGCGCGTTTTCTACAAAAGACCGTAGGCTACGCATTGCTGGGAAAGCCCGTAGAAGAATGCCTTTTCGTCCTGTATGGCGCTTCCACGCGCAACGGCAAGGGAACCTTCATGACGCCGATTATGACCATATTTGGCGATTACGCGAAGACAACCTCCGCCGAGACGCTTGCCGCAAAGAGAAACACCAACAGCAGCGGCCCAAGCGAGGATAAAGCACGGCTGCGGGGAGCGCGCCTTACAAGCGTGAACGAGCCGTCCAAGCACGAAACAATTGTATAGGCGGTATGTACGCTGGTGCTATGAAAATGGCGTCTACGCCGAGTCTCAGACTCGATTCACGCAAGCCATGCGCAACAAAGGCTATATCGTGAAGAAAACCTATTCGGCCATCGGCGGGCATTCAAACCATGTTATGGGCATCGAGCTTACTGACGAGCACCAGGCCGCTCCGCCAAGCGCAGGGCCAGCCGATGAAAGCGAAGTCTACGGCTAAACTCTGAGCACGGGCATTACGGGTACTTCGGGAAGCATTTTAAGTAATTAACTGAAACTTCGCAGTAAGAA
>DBDD01000238.1:0-189 GCA_002293365.1 Christensenella sp. UBA941
TTGCTAGTCGGAAAGTCCGGCAGCGGAAAAACAGCAGTAACACAGGAACTAGAAAGACGCGGCTATAAATCGGTCGCGTCTTATACGTCCCGGCCTCCGCGCTACCAGCGCGAACCCGGCCATATTTTCGCGACCGCCGAGGAAGTCATGTCGCTGGATAATATCGTCGCCTATACCTTCTTCGACGGC
>DBDD01000238.1:221-3662 GCA_002293365.1 Christensenella sp. UBA941
CTTCAATCGGACGTACAAAGGCAAGCGGTTTCCCATCGTAGTCAATATCGACGTGCCGTTGCATGTACGCATTTGGCGTATGCTCCGGCGCGGGGATAAGCTGGCCGACGTGATCCGCAGAGTGCGCCATGATAAAACGGCCTTCGATTGCGGTCAATTCCCGTTCCCCTCAATATCTGTCCAAAACAAGGACATCCGCGAAACCGTAGAAGCCATAGAAAAATACGCCCGTTTAATTGATACGGAACAAGATGATGATTGGGAGTATAAACCAATGACGCTTTATTCGAACAACTGCCCTAAATGCAGGATGATTAAGAACGCGCTGGAGATCAACGGTATACCGTTTACTGTTTGCAGCGACGAAACTGTTTTCATGCCGATTGCGCAGGAACACGGCATCATGACCATGCCCTTCGCGGAGATCGACGGCCAATACCTCGACGCAAAGGCGCTTCAAAATTGGGTGCAAGGAGAGGACGACTAATGTATATCAAAACCACCTACGAGCAGGAATTTGACGATCTCTACATGCACTTGAAGGCCAAATACCCCGCCAAGCTCTTTGACCTCGACGGTATCGGCAAGCAGCTCGACATGTCGGCCTTCAGCCGNNACCGTACAGGCCGACGCGAGTATCGACGCCAATGCGAATTGCGATGACGTATCGGTAATCGCTTATAATACGGAGCTTCCTAAGCCGTTCTTCAAGCTTAATAGCTATTACGTGCTGTGGAAGGAGCTAAAACGTCTTTATGGGCTGCTCGTGGCGAATGATATCATTGAGAAACAGCTTACCGGCGATATCTACATCCACGACATGCACGGTATTGGCGCGGGATCGCCGTACTGCTACAACTACAGCACGTATGACATCATGACCCGCGGCCTTCCGATGGTAAAAAAGGTTCGCAGCCTGCCGCCGAAGTACCTTTACTCCTTCAAAAGCCAATTGGAGCAATTCACGGTCATTGCGTCTAATTCGACGCTGGGTGCGACCGGCTTGGCTGATCTGCTCGTCATTATGTCGTATTACGTGAAAAATATCCTCGCCACACGCAGCGACGCACATTTCCATTTCGCGACGGAAGCCGATTGCTGGGCGTATATCGAGGAGAACTTGGTTTCATTTATCTACACGGTCAACCAGCCCATGAGGGCGAACCAATCGCCCTTCACGAACGTTAGCGTGTACGACGATTACTTCCTCGATAAGATATGCGACGATTACGTGTTCCCTGACATGAGCAGCCCCGATAAGACGATCATTAAGCGGCTACAAGGTATGTTCCTCGATATCATGAACACGGAGTTGCGGCGCACCAGCTTGACCTTCCCCGTCACGACGGCCTGCTTTAGCATCGATGCCGATCACAATATCCGCGACGAGGAATTTTTGTCGTTTATCGCAGAGAAAAATCGGGAATACGGGTTTATTAATATCTATTGCGGTGATTCAAGCACGTTAAGCTCGTGTTGCTTTGACGGATCGCAAAAGGTTCTGATCCGCTCAACGGGCGACGAAAAGCGCGTTAAGCTTGTGCCAATATCTGATCTTATTAACGACGACTACAGCGAATTTAGGCGAAATCTAACCGTATTTCATAATGGAAGCTGGGGCAAAGCCAGCCCGGTTAAAATCAAGCATGGCAATCGATTATATAAGGTAATTACAGCGAATAAGAAAGAATTACTCGTTACTGCCGATCATCTGCATCTTACGGACAGGGGTGATGTAGTTACAAGCGATTTAACTACCGATCATTTCCTTGCGTTTAATACCCGTGCTTTGAGCGCCATACCTGAGCAAGACTTGAATCTCTCATACGAGCAAGGCTACGCAATTGGCATGTACCTTGGCGATGGTAGTAAGTATCGAAGATCGGATTCGGACAGCTACAGCGTCACTTTCAGTTTGAGCGCAAGCAAAAAGAACTGTATCTCCATGCTGGAGAAGGGACTGGTTGATTGGGGTATAGCTGAAAAGCTTCATCTTAACGAAGCCAAAAACAACGTTCTATCTGTGTCGATCTACTCGAAAAACTTTTTCAATATAATCGACGAGTGGGTATTAGGCGATTACTCCTACGAGAAGAACATAAATCTGAATTGTCTGGAGCAATCGGAAGCTTTTAGGCAGGGCATCGTCGATGGCTGGTATGGAACTGACGGGGGTAACTCCAACAGGATATACACAACCTCCACGGGCCTTATCGAAAGCGCCGAAGCGATCTTCACTTCGTTAGGGATAAATACCGTGATTGATTTATCGGATCGCACGGGCGACGGGCAAGTTGTAATCAGGGGCGAGAGCTTTAATCGTAACCATCCTCTTTATTGCATCCGCTGGTACGACATGGGAAACAAGCGATCAATGGGCGATGTTTACAGGGTGCAAAATAACACGGAGTTTTTCAGAATAGTAGATATCCAGCCCATTGAGGCGACTGAGGATCACGTCTATTGTTTTGAGATGAAGGCACATGAACCTTATTTTACGCTGCCTAATGGCGTAGTGACACATAATTGTCGGCTTCGGAGTGAGCAAAAATCCGAATACTTCAACTCGTTCGGCTCCGGCTCCAGCAAGATCGGCAGTTTGGGTGTCTGCTCGATCAACTTCCCGCGGTTGGCGATCAAGTACCCTGACGAAAAGGCATTCATGATCGAGCTTACCAAGATGGTCGAAGTGTGCGCACGGATCAACAACGCCAAAAGGCATATTATCGAGAAGCGTATCAAGAACGGCAATGAGCCGCTGTACTCTCTCGGCTTCATGGAGCTTTCAAAACAGTACAGCACGGTCGGCGTGAACGGCTTCAATGAGTGTATTGAACTCATGGGGCATGATCTGCTTGACGAGAGCGGACAGGAGCTTGCGATCAGCATACTTGAAGCGATTAACGCGGCCAACGCGAGGTTTCAGCGCCAGTACAACGCGCCCCATAACTGCGAACAAGTACCCGGCGAGAACATGAGCATTAAAATGGCCGATAAAGACAAGCTGTTGGGCTATCAAGACCAGTACGACATCTACAGCAATCAGTTTATTCCGCTGGTTGCCTCGGCGAACCTACTCGATAGGATCAAGCTTCAAGGCATGTTCGACTCGCACTTCTCTGGCGGCTCCATCCTGCATCTGAACGTCGATACCCGGATTGAGGACGTGGAGGATATCAAGACGCTTATCCGCGAAACGGCCAAGAAGCATGTCGTATACTTCGCCATTAACTATGTCCTCTGCGAGTGCGTAGAAGGCCATATGAGCGTCGGGAACGATATGGTATGCCCGGTATGCGGCAAGGAGATCACNNACCAACGTCAAGAACTGGCATAGGACGCGCCGCGAACAAGACTTCCCGTGCCGCGAATTCTATCAGGGCGTCAAGATCGAGCCGATGCAGGAGCTTTCATGAAGCTGGATCAAGTGGCTGGCAGCGG
>DBDD01000332.1:0-244 GCA_002293365.1 Christensenella sp. UBA941
TGGCGGAAGAGGTGGGATTCGAACCCACGGACGGTTGCCCGTCACCTGATTTCGAGTATCCCCGTTTTCGTGGAAGATAGCGGAAGATAGCGGAAGTTGGCGGAAGATGAGGAAGCCAAAAAAGCCCAATAAATCTAGTATTTTTTACGCACACCCTTGAAAAAGGCCCTAGCCGTAAGGGATTGCGGGATTAGGCCAATCGGCGGAAATTTTTGCACGTTGGGCAGATTTAGGGCAGACATCG
>DBDD01000332.1:367-3153 GCA_002293365.1 Christensenella sp. UBA941
ATTTGCCATATCGCGAAACGGAGCGCTCTATATTTATTGGAGAACGGAATTGTTCCTGCAATAGATACGGGCAAAAAGACATGGCGATATAAAATCGCTCTGGACGACGTGATTACTTATCTACGTCGGCGTGAACAGTGGGGTTCATGTATTCCTCCGGGAGCGGTATCCTCGCGTCCGGCGGCTGCGCCAAACCATAGGGTATCCCTATCCATGCACATCAAACGCGGCGACGAAGAAGAAGTCTATCGTTATTTTGAACGGCTTTACGCAAAATCCAGCGACGCTTTGGGCGTACAGGAAATCATGGCTATGACGGGACTCAGCGATAAAACTGTACTGCAACTGCTAAAAGCAGGCAATATCAAATCGATTGCCGCCCATCCGCGCTACATCGTCCCAAAGACGTTTCTGTTGGAGTTTCTTACGTCGCGGCGGTATATCGATCTTTTCAGCAATTCCGAGGGGTTTGTGCAGATCGTGGAGGGATTCAAGTCATACGCACAGTCATAACATCAGCGGAATTCTGCGGAATAAGTATTCTTCGAGATGTTTACAATCATACCGATATCGGGTATGATATAGGTATGATTGTGCGGGTGGTGATAGACATGGATGCATCAAAAACTGTTAACAAACTCTTGGATGATAATAACGGCGTCTTGCGTACTATTGATGCCGTTAAGGCAGGACTTCCTCGAACGACTCTCGGTAAGCTCGTTAAAAGCGGCAGACTTGAACGAATTGCGCAAGGACACTATATTCGCCCTGATGATATGCCGGACGAGTTGTATCTTTTACAACAGCGCTCTGACAAGATCATATTCTCTCATGAAACCGCCTTGTTTCTTCACGGCATGGCTGAAAGAACACCGTTAAACCATACGCTCACAGTTCCAAGCAGTTATAAGCCGTCCCCCTCTTTGTCCGAAGGATGTAAAATTTACTATATTAAGCCCGAATTGTACGGTTTGGGCCGATCCACCGTTATGACGAAAATGGAGCATGAAGTTATCGCCTATGATATTGAGCGGACAGTCTGCGATATTCTTCGAAGCCGCAATCGTATTGACAGCCAGGCTTTCGCAGCCGCTTTAAAAAACTACGCCTCTCGAAAAAATCAGAACTGGAGGAAGTTGGGGGAATATTCCGAGGCATTTCATGTCGCAAAAATACTTCGTCAGTATTTGGAGGTGCTAACATGAGCGCAAGCGCGATGAGCCTAAAAGCACAAATCAGAAACCTTGCCAAAAAGAAAAACATCAAAGCCCAGGTTTTGCTTCAAAACTTCATGTTTGAACGTTTTTTGGAAAGGCTCTCATTATCTGAGTACAAAGACAAATTTGTGATAAAAAGCGGTATGCTGGTAGCGTCGCTCGTTGGCCTGGATGCCCGCTCCACAATGGACTTGGACGCCACCCTTCGAGACCTGCCGCTCACGGAGGAAGCGATTCAGCAAGCCGTCGCCTCAATCTGTGCGCATCCGGTCCAAGATGAGGTTCGCTTTGCGCCGGGCGCAATTTCCTTTATACGCCCGGATGATGTGTATGGAGGATATCGCGTAAAAATAACCGCTGTCTATGACACGATTGAGACGCCATTTTCGGTCGACATCACAACGGGGGACGTTATTACGCCACAGGCTGTAAAATATACGCTGCACGGGGTTTTTGACGAAGACAAACGGATTGAGATTTGGGCTTATAACCTCGAGACCGTTATGGCGGAGAAGCTCGAAACCATTCTGCGCCGCTCCACGTTAAATACAAGGCCACGGGATTTCTATGATATCTATATTCTGCATACTACCCAGCGCTACAGTACACAGCTTCTGAAAGAAGCGATAGCAGCGACGGCGACTCACAGAGAAACTACCGAGCAAATTGCCGATGTACCTGCGCTGCTTCAATTAATAGAGAGCAGCACTGAGCTTAGACAGATGTGGGACAAGTATCGTCGTGAATTTAGCTACGCGGCCAATATTACATACGAGCAGGTGATTAAGGTTTTGAACGATGTCTGTGCCTCCATTATATGAGTCGTAATACTACAGAAAGAGGCTAGTTGTGCTTTTCATAACAGGAGACACCCACGGGGATTTCCGGCGGTTCAGCGCTGACATTTTCCCGGAGCAGAAAGAGATGACCAAGGACGATTATGTCATCGTCTGCGGAGATTTTGGCCTTTGGCACGACACGAAGGAGGAGCGCTACTGGCTTAACTGGCTGGACGAGAAGCCCTTCACTACGCTGTTTGTGGACGGTAACCACTCCAATTTTGACCGGCTATACAATATGCCCCCACGCGAGTTTAGCGGCGGCCAGGCGCATTTCATCCGCGATAGCGTGATCCATTTGATGCGCGGGCAGATATTTGATATTGCCGGCAAGCGGTTTTTCACAATGGGCGGGGCTTCTTCCCATGATATCAGCGAAGGAATCCTGGAACCGGGCGACCCCGAATTCAAGCGCAAGCGAAAAGCTTTGGACAGCAAAATGGCGCTCTATCGCGTCAATCATATTTCCTGGTGGAAAGAGGAATTGCCCNNGGAGGAATCTGGACGCCTGCGGCTGGCGGGTTGACTATATCGTTTCGCATTGCTGCCCGTCCAGCGTCATGGATATCATCAGCGGAGGATCATATCAGCGCGACCAACTCACGGACTTCTTCGATGAAATAAATGAGCGCTGCGCGTTCGATTACTGGTTCTTCGGGCATTACCACGACAACCGGGCGATCATGCGGAAATACATTCTGCTATACGAACAAATAGTGGAGCTTGAGAT
>DBDD01000085.1:0-673 GCA_002293365.1 Christensenella sp. UBA941
GCATACGCCCGAGGAAGTCGCCTCGGCCTGCGAGCGAGGCGGCGTCAAGGCCATTCCACAAGCGCCGAAGCTTGGCACGCTGCTTTTGCGCGTAAACGGGCGCTCGTTTGAATATACGGCCTTCCGTACCGAAAATTATACCACGGGGCATAGGCCCGATGCCGTTTCGTTTACGCGCTCGATAGAGCATGACGCCGCACGGCGGGACTTTACCGTAAACGCGTTGTATTTAGAGCTTAATACGGGCAGCGTACTAGACCCGACGGGCATGGGGCTTTTAGATTTAAACCGCCGGGTATTGCGCGCCGTCTCGGACGGCACGATGCTGGACGACGGCCTGCGTATACTGCGAATGGTGCGTTTTGCCTGTGAATTGGGCTTTACGATAGACCCGAAGACATATCGAATGGCTAAAAGCAGCACTGCAAGGCTCAACGAAATTGCGCCGGAACGCATAAACGCCGAGTTCTCGCGGATGTTATTGTCCGAATCGGCTCTAAAGCGCTTTACTATGCCGGCGCACAAGCGCGCGCTGTTGGCGCTGAGGGACTTGGGCGCGCTGGAGATAATCTTGGGCGAAGACGTTGCTTGCGCCTCGGTTGAGGCGTGTGTGGAAGCGTCATGCGCTCATATAGAGGCGTTAATTAAACCGCCCACATGTAGGGACGCGATA
>DBDD01000085.1:682-17757 GCA_002293365.1 Christensenella sp. UBA941
TATGGCGTCCCTACAGGTTGTCGCGGGCGAACACAGTTCGCCACTACAGGCGGGCGGTAATGATCAGCGTCTTCTGATCCTCCGACTCGCGGCGCTTTTAGCGCAGTTTGGCCCCGATAGGGCCGATGCCGCGCTGGAGCGACTGCGCTATCCAAACGCTGTACGCCAAACGGTAAAAGCGCTGCTCGAAGCACTGGATGTCGGTGATGATTTGCCGCGCCTCGTTTTCGCGAAGCTGGGACGCGAACGCGCGGAATTGTTCGTATCGCTCGTACATGCGCTTGGCTACAGAGATGCGGGGCTTTGCGCAAAGGAGCTAGCCGAAATAGAGCGCCGGAAAATGCCGTTCTCGCCCAGCGAGCTCGCTATTGGCGGCAAGGATGTATGCGCCGCGCTCGGTATCGCGCCTTCGCCCAAAGTGGGCGAAATACTGCGCGGGTTATGGCTGAAATGCGTAACGGATCCGGGGCTGAATACGCGGAAAAGGCTTTTGGACGAGCTTGCGAAGGGCGATTATTTGTAGGGTAGGGGTTCTACTCCTGCCGTATCAAACGTAATAAATGTCTGCGGCGGGAGCAGAGCCCCCGCCCTACAGTATAGAGAAAGAGGTTAGTTATTGAAATCAGAACAAGCGATTAAATCAAAACTCGAAGAAATCTTGGGCCTTAAACCCGGCGCGGCGGAGCTCGAAACGCCCCCGGACAAGGCCATGGGCGATTATGCGTTCCCTTGTTTTAAATTGGCAAAGCAATTCCGTAAGGCCCCGAACCTAATCGCGGCGGAACTCGCGGAGAAATTGAGCGAGAGCGGGCTTTCCGCCCAAGCGGCGGGCGGGTACGTCAACTTCCGGCTGGATAGGACGGCGTTCGCGAAGGACGTGCTCGAAGCGTATGAACAAGCGGGCGCAAGCTACGGCGCTTCAAGCGAAGGGCAAGGCCGCGCCGTTTGCGTCGACTATTCCTCTATAAATATCGCGAAACCGTTCCATATCGGGCATTTCCGCACGACGGTCATCGGGCATTCGCTTTGCCGCATATACGCCAAGCTCGGGTACAAGCCCGTTGGCATAAATCATCTTGGCGACTACGGAACGCAGTTCGGCAAGCTGATCGTAGCTTATAAACGCTACGGCGACAGGGACGCGATCGAGCAAAACCCGATGATCGAATTGATGAAGATATACGTCCGCTTCCACGAGGAGGCCGAGAAGGATAAATCGCTCGAAGACGAGGCGCGGGAGTGGTTCCGCAAAATCGAAGACGGCGACGAAGAGGCGCAGTCGCTCTTTGAATGGTTCAAAGATATGACGCTGCGCGAGGTCAAACGCGTATACGACGACCTCGACATCGAGTTCGATTACTATACGGGCGAAAGCTTCTACAACGACAAGATGGCCCCTGTAATAGGCGAGCTGCGCGAAAAGGGCCTCTTAGAGCTGAACGACGGCGCGTCCGTTGTAGACTTAGCCGAATATAACATGCCGCCCTGCCTGATACTTAAGGCGGACGGCGCTTCGCTTTACGCCACGCGCGACCTTGCGGCGGCTATCTACCGCAAGGAGACGTTCGACTTCGCAAAAAGCTTATACGTCGTCGCGTATCAGCAGGACTTGCATTTCAAGCAGGTCTTCAAGGTGCTGGAATTGATCGGCCGCGAATGGGCAAAGGATATGGAGCACGTATCCTTCGGCATGGTTTCTCTCGAAGACGCCGCGCTCTCTACGCGCAAGGGCAACGTCGTTTTGCTCGTCGACGTGATGAAAAAAGCCGTGGAGAAGGCCATGGCTATAATCGAGGAAAAAAGCCCCGGCCTTGCGGACAAAGAAACCGCCGCGCGGCGCGTGGGCGTCGGGGCGCTGGTATTCGACACGCTCTCCAGCAATAGAATTAAGGACATCTCGTTCTCCTGGGACAGGGCGCTGAACTTCGACGGCGAAACGGGTCCATATTGCCAGTACACGCACGCACGCGCGTGCAGCGTATTGGCGAAGGCGGAGTGGTTCCCGAATCGCAATGCGGCGTTCGATAAGCGGGCGGATTGCCATCCGCCCCTACATGAAAGCCCGAACAATACCGTAGGGGCAGATGGCAATCTGCCCGTGAAAACAGACATCGGCGACAATCTATCCGACGACGAAGCGTTTGAGTTATTGCGCCTTATAGAGGAATTCCCCGGCGCAATAAAAGAAGCCGCGCGCAAGAACGAGCCGTTTATCATAACGCGGTTTGCGCTCGATATCGCGAAGGCGTTCAACAAGTTTTACTATGAGCATCGCATTATGGACGACGACGAAAGCATCCGTACGGCCCGGCTGCGCCTAACGGCCGCAACGCGAGGCGTTTTGGCAGAGGCGCTAAGATTAATCGGGCTGTACGCGCCTGAAAAGATGTAACGATTGGTTCAAGAAGCTTGAACTTTTACTTTGCGTTGGGTATAATAATGACACAGGGGCATTGCCGTTAAGCGCGGTTGTTCCTAGGTTCGAATGTTACTAGAAAAGCAACCGGCTATTTGCGTGGACGGTTGTTTTTCGTTGTACGGATCAGCACGATCAAGAGAATCAATATTACTATGATCGACGTCGTATCCATAAACGCCACCTCCCTTCATGGGAAGTGAACAACCGCGCCGCCGGACAATACTCCTGCGCCGTATTTATTTTATCACAAATGCTCGAAAAGGGCATTGTATTGCAAAGACTTTTTTGGTATTCTCTTCACAAGGAAAAGAGGTACAACATGCACGATATCAAGAAAATCCGCGAAAACCCCGAAGCCTTCGCGAAGGGCCTCGAGCGGCGCGGCAAGGACTATAACGTGGACGGAATCTTAAAGACTGACGCCAAGCGGCGCGAGGTCTTAGCCGAGAACGAGGCGCTAAAGGCGCAGCGCAACGAGACCTCCGCGCGCATACCGGCGCTTAAGAAAGCGGGCGCAGATATCTCCGGGATTCAAGCCGAGATGCGGATAGTCGGCGATAAGATCAAGGCGCTTGACGACCAGATGCGCTTCGTCGATAAACAATTCGACGACATTTTGATGACGCTGCCTAATATCCCGCATGAAAGCGTGCCGGAGGGCTTGTCCGACGCCGACAACGTAGAAATACGCAAGCACGGCGCGCCGCGCGAGTTCGGCTTCGAGCCGAAGGCGCACTGGGATATCGGCGAAGGGCTGGGCATTCTCGACTTCGAATCGGCTGCGAAGGTTACGGGCGCTAGGTTCACGTTCTATCGCGGCCTGGGAGCAAAGCTCGAACGCGCGCTCATATCCTACATGCTCGATATACACGCAAAGAGCGGCTACGAAGAGGTTTTGCCGCCGTATATTGTAAACAGGGCCTCCATGACGGGCACGGGTCAGCTTCCGAAGTTCGAGGAGGACGCCTTCAAACTCGTGAATACGGACTATTTCCTAATCCCGACGGCGGAAGTACCCGTTACAAACCTATATCGGGAGACGATACTCGAAGGGAATAGGCTTCCGATACATCACTGCGCGTATTCGGCGTGCTTCCGGGCGGAGGCGGGCGCGGCGGGGCGCGATACGCGGGGGCTTATCCGCCAGCACCAGTTTAACAAGGTCGAGCTCGTTAAGTTCACAGCGCCGGAAACCTCCTACGACGAGCTCGAAAGCCTGACGCGCGACGCGGAGAAGGTGTTGCAAGGCCTCGGGCTGCCGTACAGGGTCGTCGCGCTGTCGGCGGGGGACTTGGGGTTCTCTTCGGCGAAAACGTACGATATAGAGGTTTGGATGCCCAGCTACGGCCGCTACGTCGAGATCTCGTCCTGTTCTAATTTCGAAGACTTTCAGGCGCGCCGCGCAAATATCCGCTACCGCGAAACGCCAAAGGACAAGCCGAGGTTCGTGCATACGCTAAACGGCTCCGGCGTCGCAGTCGGCAGAACCGTCGCCTGCGTACTGGAAACGTATCAGCAGGAGGACGGTTCGGTCGTAATCCCCGAGGCGCTTAGGGCGTATATGGGCGTTGATATAATTAAATAAATGATAGCGGGGCGGCCTTTGGCCGCCCCGTTATCATTTTCATTTTCAAACTGGCATCAAAACATCAGCTTACGCAGAATCAAGATGCGATATAGCTCTTCCTGGCTCAACGATATCTTGTCGGACATTTGCTTGGCTAGCTGATTAGCCAACATAAACCTGATCATATTATTTTCCCTCCAATACCTTTCTGTTTATTGCTATCGCAGCCGCGTTTGGCTTAAATTCGGCGGCGCGCTCGTTATATTGCTTCGCGCTCTCATAGTCTCCCATCTCGTAGGCGCACACGCACGCCTCGATATTCGGGATATATCCGTGATAATCCTGGAGAATAAAGCCGGCGGAATCCGTAGCACCCAAGCCAGCGGCCAAGACGAACCACTTTAGCGCGGCTTTGTAGTTTTGCGCGTTCTTGTAGTAATACCCCATCTCACAGCAAATTTCGGCGCGCGGCGAATCGTATAGGAAGCTTTTTATTAGCGATTTCTGAACCTTGTGCCGATCCCCCAGGGCGTTGTAGCATGCCGCCAGAGCGTGGCAAGCCCCGATATTGTCTTCAGACCAGCCCAAGCCGGAATCCAGGAACTTTTCGAAATAATAGGCGGATTTCGCCCATTGTCCGTGATCCTTCAGTTCGCGCGCAAAGTAATATTGCTGCCGCGGCGTGAAAATGGTTCCCCTGGCTTCCAGCGCTTCGTAAATCCGGATATTCCTGTCGGAGCGGCCTTCCTTGGGCGGCTGTCTATGATGTATCACGATATCGCTGTAGTATGTATTGGGCGCAAGCGGGATAAATTCGTGTATAGGATCCGTAAAGCGGTAATGTCTTTCGCGTTTCATCAAGCGTTCGCGCGTGGAAAGGTGCATCGGGACGCCGTTTTCGTCGAAATGGGTTATGTATTTCATCGCTACCATATCGGTTTCGGGATCGAGCGTCTCTTTCAGCTTCAGCAGCTTTTCCGCCTCCTCCTTGGGCAGTACGTCGTCCGCGTCCAGCCACATCTGGTAGTCCATGCTCGCCTTGTCATAGGATTCGTTGCGAGCCGCGGAGAAATCGTCGCTCCACTGAAAATCATACACCTTGTCGGTATAGCGCTTAGCGATAGCTTTTGTCTCGTCGGTGGAGCCAGTATCCACGATTACGATTTCATCGACGACGTCCTTTACGCTATCCAAACAGCGCGCAAGCACCGACTCCTCGTTCTTTACAATCATGCATAAGCTTATGGTAATCAAATGAAAACCTCCCTCACGGCCGAAATTACTACAGTATATTCGCCCGGCGGTCGTATGTTCACGCGAGGGGGTCATGCTATCGTTTTGTAAAATCATCGCATTCTTTTGTAGCGGATTGTGATATTTCGTTATTGTTATTGCGAATCGTAAAAAAGTGTGGTTTACTCTAGCTGATTTGTGTTTATAGGAACAAAGGAGTGACCATATGAAACGCGATTTTATCGAAGTAAATGAAAAGATTAAAGCCGGCAAGGCGGTAGTTATGACCGCGGAGGAGGCGGCCGAATTGGTTGCGAGCGATGGCGTAAAGGCGGCGGCGAAGAAAATCGACGTCGTCACGACGGGCACGTTCGGGCCTATGTGTTCCTCCGGCGCGGTCTTGAATTTCGGCCACAGCGAGCCGCCGATCCGTATGGGAAAGATCACGCTGAACGACGTCGAGTGCTACGGCGGCCTCGCGGCGGTGGATACTTATGTCGGCGCGACGCAACCCTCGAACGACAAGGGCATGCAATACGGCGGCGCGCACGTAATCGAAGACCTTATCGCGGGCAAAAGCGTCAAATTACGCGCTTCGAGCTACGGCACGGACTGCTACCCCCGCAAGGAGATCGAAACGCAAATCGGGCTTGAGGATATGAACCAGGCGATGCTCTTCAACCCGCGCAACGCCTACCAAAACTACTCCGCCGCGACGAATTCAACGGAGCGGACGCTTTATACCTATATGGGCACGCTTTTGCCGAACAAGCGCAACGTCACGTACTCTACGAGCGGCGCGCTTTCCCCGCTGCTAAAGGATCCGGAGCTTCGCGCGACGGGCATTGGCACGCGTATCTTCCTTGGCGGCGCTCAGGGCTATGTCGCGTTCGAGGGCACCCAGACGGTCTTCAACCACCACGAGCTGGAATCCGGCGGCGACTGGTACGGCGGCGTAACGCTCGCGGTTGTGGGCGATATGAAGCGTATGTCGGCGCAATATATCCGCGCGGCGGTATTCGAGGGCTACGGCTGCTCGATGTTCGTTGGAATCGGGATACCGTATCCCGTCTTGGACGAAGACTTTTTAGCTCAGCTTGCCAAGCCCGACGAGGAGCTTTTTACCCGCGTCTTCGACTACAGCGTGCCTTCGAGAAGCCGCCCGGCGCTGCGGCTCGTATCCTACGCCGAGTTGCGCTCCGGCGAGATCGAATTGGATGGTAAAAGAGCGAGAACGGCGCCGCTTTCCAGCCTTCGCATAGCGCGCGAAATAGCCTCCGAGCTGAAGGAACAGGTACAAAAAGGCGAATTCCTTTTGAGCGAGCCGGTACAATATTTCGAGCGCGGCAAGGTGAATAAGCCTTTGAATATCAAGTGACGTCAATCGCCCGCCTGTAGGGACGCCATATATGGCGTCCGGGATACAAATGGTTCTGTTTTGGGGTCACGGACGCGATGTATCGCGTCCCTACAGGATATGCGGTATATCACGGGAGACCGGGGCGGTCGCCCCTACAAGTAAATCGATAATAGGAGCGTATTATGCAAACAATAAAAGCCTCGCTATATTTTCCGATAGACATGACCGACAAACCGTTTATTACGGATCTGGTTCGCGACTACGGCCTTACCGTCAATGTATTACAGGCCGAAATACTGCCCGGACGGCCCGGCAAGTCCGTTATAGACCTCACGGGCAGCGAAGAAGACCTGGAAAAGGGGCTTATCTACCTTTCGGAGCACGGCATCTCCGTGCATATGTTTACGACCAGCATCATCCACAACGCCGATAATTGCGTCGACTGCGGCGCTTGCGTAGCGGTATGTACGTCCGGAGCGCTGCAAATCAAAGCGCCCGATTGGAAGCTTTCGTTCGATCCGAAGGAATGCGTCCGCTGCAAGCAGTGCGTCAAGGCCTGCCCGACGCGCGCTATCAACGTCAATGTATTTCAATGATAACGACAGAACGCTCTATAGGTCGCTGCACAGCGGCCTAATTTATCGCACGGTAAAAATAGGCGAAAGCGACTTACACCTCGGCGTTCCAAAAAAGGCTTCCGCAGCGGTTTTCGCGCGCGCTGAAAGCGCGCTCCGCGAGCTGCGGGGGCCGCTCGAAGCGTATGCGGGCGGGCATCCAGAATTCGTCAAGGCGCTTTCGCCGATACCGGAAAACGACGCTATGCCATATATTGTTATTACAATGTGTAAATCGGCGCAGAAAGCGGGCGTCGGGCCGATGGCCGCCGTCGCGGGCGCCGTGAACGACATTTTAGCAAAAGAGCTGTTAAAGCTTACCGATGAGCTTATTTTGGAAAACGGCGGCGATATTTTTATAAAAACGCGCGTAGAGCGCAATATCCTCGTCTACGCGGGGAAATCCCCTCTGTCGGGCAAGCTCGGCATACGGCTGCCGCCGGGAACGTGGGGCGTATGCACGTCGAGCGGAACCGTCGGGCACGCGCTGTCCTTCGGAAAGGCGGACGCGGCGCTGATTATTACAAAACCCGCTGATGTAGGGGACGACGTCCTCGACGTCCTGTCTATAACCGCAAACGCTGTCCCCAGCGTCTCGCCGAATACTCGTACAGGCCTACATAGCTGCGGCATAACCGCCCAATCAGACGCAATGGCCACGGCGCTCGGCAACCGCATAAAGGCATACGAAGACATCGAACCCGCGCTCAAATGGGCGCTTTCGGTCGACGGCGTTTGCGGCGCGCTCGCCGTAATGGGCGGCGCTTTCGGCGCTATTGGGGAAATCGAACTGATTAATTATAATTCGCAAAACCTCTGATACAATTCCTCCAGCTGATCCTTGCTGTAATAATCTATGATAAGCCGTCCGCGCGCCTCGTCGCCGACGAGCTTTACGCGCGTACCGAAATGCTCCTGCAAGCGCTCTTGGGCCTCAAAAAGCTCGGGCGTAAGCGCGCGCTTAATATGGGGCTTCTTCTCCTTATCGGCGGTTTTTACAAGCGCCTCCGCGGCGCGAACGGAAAGACCCTCGCCGATAATACGCCGCGCAAGCCCTTCGCAACGCGCCGGATCCGAAACGCCCAGCAGCGCGCGGGCATGCCCGGCGGATAGCTCTCCAGATAGCACGGCGCCTTGTACCGGCTCCGGCAAATTCAACAATCGCACGGCGTTCGATATCGCGGGGCGGGATTTGCCCAGCCTATCTGCAACTTCCTCGTGCGTCAAGTCGTGTTGTTCCATCAAGAACTTTATCGCCGCAGCCTCTTCCAGCGGGTTTAAATCGTTGCGCTGAATGTTTTCAATCAGCGAAACCTCCAATAGCTGACGGTCGTCCATCGTGCGCACGATAACGGGCACTTCCTTCAGTTCGGCAAGCTGCGCCGCCCGCCAGCGCCGCTCTCCCGCGACGATCGTATATCTATCGCCCCGGGCGCGTACGAGTATCGGCTGCACGATGCCGTGCTGCTTTATGGACGCGGCGAGTTCTTTTAAGCGCTCCTCGTCGAACGTTTTGCGCGGCTGCTTCGGATTCGGATCGAGCGAATGGATATCGACTTCTAAATACGATCCGCTCGCCTCGTGCCCAAAGTCATCAAACAGCGCCCCAAGGCCCTTGCCCAATCCGCGTTTCATAACGGCCATACCGATCACCCCGCTCCTTTCATCAGCTCGTCTGCCAGCGCAACGTACGCCTGCGCGCCGGAAGACCTCGGGTCGTAGAGCGTTATGGGTACGCCGTAGCCCGGCGCTTCGGAGAGGCGCACGCTTCGCGGAATAATCGTACGATATACCTTGGATTGGAAGAACTTTTGCACTTCGGCGACGACCTGAGCGGCCAAATTCGTGCGCGCGTCGAACATCGTCAGCACCACGCCCTCGACTTCTAGGCTAGGATTGATGTTTTGACGCACGAGCTTAACGGTGTTCATGAGCTGCGAAAGCCCTTCGAGCGCGTAGTATTCGCATTGGATCGGTACGAGCAGACGGTTTGCCGCCGTAAGGGCGTTGACGGTCAGCAGCCCCAGCGACGGCGGGCAATCGATAAAGATATAGTCGTACCGGGCCATATAGGGCGCGAGAGCGTTCTTTAAAACCTGTTCGCGCGCAATTTGAGCGACGAGCTCCACCTCGGCGCCCGCGAGCGCAATATTCGACGGCAGGAGATCGAGCCTATCGACGCCCGTCGTCAAAATGGCCTTGTCCAACTCCACGCCGTTCATCATGACGTCGTATACGGTATGGCGCGGCTTGTTGCGCTGTATACCGAGGCCGCTGGAGCTATTGCCTTGCGGGTCGAAGTCGATGAGCAGCGTACGAAATCCGGCTTGCGCAACGCAGGCGGATAGGTTTACGCTGGTGGTCGTCTTGCCGACGCCGCCTTTCTGGTTCGCAATGGCGATTACTTTGTTAGGCACAAATCAGTTCTCCCCGTTTTTTGTCAGTGTAGGAACATTATAGACTATATAGGGACTAAAGGAAAGGCATAAATACGTCGTGTATTGTTTCACGTGAAACATTTACGAGTCAATAGATAGCGTATCGCTCATTCACGCCATATGAAATTCTTGCGGCTATTTTGCCCAGCGCTCGCATGGGAACCATTTTTGCCAGCGCCGCAGTCGCCCTTCCAAACTTCCTATAGAAAAGGTTAAACAGTATATATGGCGCGCGCTGCGGAGCGCATCGCGGCAGCCGGCGCGCGATATTGCGAAACGAATAGAACCGCCGATACATGGACAGATATCCATTATAGAGTTCGCTTGCCGTCATGCCCACAGGTTGAAATACAACGTGCGCGGTATCGTATCGCTCCAAATTATTATCGGTTATCCGCCCAGCTTCGTCCAAGCTGCGATAAAGGCGAGTTCCCGGATAGGGGGTAAGAATATGCGACGTCAATGTTTCGATACGCATCTTAATCAGCCAATCGAGCGTATATTGAAACGTTTCTTGATTGTCGCCGTCCAGGCCGAATACCATACTGGCATTGATCATGATGTTCCGCCCGTGTATCGCTTCAACAAGCTCTTCATAGCGATCAACGTTATTACGCTTGCCTACGCTTTCCAGCGATTGCTTATTCAATGATTCAAAGCCGATAAATAGCGACTTACAGCCCGAATCCGCCATAAGGTCGAGCAAGTCCGGATAATCGATTATTTGCGTTGTAACGGCCGCGCCCCAAGCAAGCTTCATTTCTCGAATATTTTCCAGCAGTTCTTCGGTATAGCTTGGATCGCCTGCGAAGTTGTCGTCGATAAAAAGGATATGCCTCGTCCCAAGCGCCTTTATGTCTTCAATCACATCTTTGATTGGCCTTCTAACAAACAGCCGGTTTTCACAGCTATTGTAGCAAAAGCCGCATCGGTTCGGGCAGCCGCGTCCTGTCAATACTACATTTGGATAAAGATAATTCTTTTGCGCAAAGCGGCCATAGAGCGGCGGAACTATTTCGCTGCCGCAAAAATTGTGCATATCCTGATATTCTTTTTTAAGGCGGCCCGCTTCAATGTCCTGAAGGATGCGCGCCCATACCCGCTCCGCGGGGCCGACACAGATTGCGTCAAACAAATGCGAACATTCGTAGGGAAAACAGGTAATATGAATACCTCCGGCAACTACAGGAACGCCTCTTTTCCTGAATTCTTCCGCGATTCCGCAAGCGCGCGGCATTACGTCCACAGTAATCGTAATACCGACTAGGTCGGTGTTTATGTCGTAGTTCAGTTTCTCAACGTTTTCGTTTATGATGATTACTTCGTGCCGCTCCGGAGTCAGCTTAGCCAACGTCAGCAGCGCTAGAGGGGGCGACATTTGTATTTTCAACGAACTGTCCATAGGCCGTTTATTCATTCTCGGTTGGATCAACAGTATTTTCACAATGGCCTCCGGCGGCAAGCGTATAACAGGCGCAAATTAACAAAGCGACAGCCGCCCGCAGCGGCGCATGCTTATTATAGACCATAACGCCTGCGCGTGAAAGGCATAAATGCGTTAAGCATTGTTTCACGTGAAACAATGATGAAATAATTCCCGATAATGATAAATGTAAATAAATTGGTATTCTGCGCTAAAGTCGCCGCGCATATGTACCGATAAGTAAAATATCAAGCATTATAGGAGCTCAAATGGGCCAAACAATTCGGTACGCCTGCGAATGCGGCTATAAAAAAGAATTGCACCTTGGCGGCGGGTTTCTCTCGAATCAGGTGGAGCCTGTCCGCGAGAAGTTTGGCGGCTCTGCGCTCGCGGCGTACGACAGAGCGAATAAAAAAGGAGCGTTAACCCGCTTCTTTTGGGAGTACAAGCGGGCCGTTTGTCCGGCTTGTGAAGAATTATTGGCGCTTCCCGTTTTGCGCTATTGGGAACGCGACAGGGAACGCATAAGGCAAGCGCCTTGCCCTACTTGCGGCGGCGGCGCGAAGCTAAATCCCGACAAGGAGCAAGTATGCCCCAAATGCGGCGCAAGGATGGCCGCGGAGCGTACGGGCCTGTGGGATTGATAAAGCGACATAAAGGATAGTCATAAAGAGAGTCAAGGAGGACTTTCATGCGTATTCAAAATAACATTTCCGCGTTCAATACGCATCGCATGTATAGCATCAACAACGCAAAGGTCGCGAGGAATACCGAAAAGCTCTCCAGCGGCTTTAGGATCAACCGCGCGGGCGACGACGCGGCGGGCCTCGCCATATCGGAAAAGATGCGCGCCCAGATTCGCGGCCTTGCCCAGGCGCAGCGTAACGTGCAGGACGGCATAAGCCTTATCCAGACGGCGGAGGGCGCGTTGGCCGAGGCGCAAAACGCGCTTCAAAGGATGCGCGAGCTGGCCGTACAGTCCGCGAGCGACTCCAACGAGACGTGTATCGACCGCGCGGCGCTGGATGCTGAATATTACCAGCTCATGCAAGAGATAGATTCAATTGCAGAGACGACGACGTTCAACAATATAAAGCTGCTCGACGGCTCGCTGGCCCCGCGCCGCTCGCCAAGCGAGGTTCACAGCAATTCGCACGGCTTCCCGATCGAAGACTACGAGGAAATCGGCAATGTCGACTGGTTCAATATCAGCGGGCAGGATTTTTCGGCCGTTATCGACGTTATAAGCAAGGAAATCGCCCCGCAGTTTATAAGCAAACTAACGGACGGGCTGATGGATAACGAAAAGCTCGCGGACATCTTCAGCACGCCGATAAAGGTCGGATTTGATTATGGAAGAGGCGACGCCTACAATGGGCTTGCTTCCATGACGTGGTCTACCGACCCAAATCAAATCGGGCTGAAGGTGACGCTGAACGTACGCGCTTTGGAAGAGGCGTATCAAAACGGCCAATGGACGAACAGGGGCTCTCTGGAAAGGCTGGTGGCGCACGAGCTGACGCATTCCGTTATGGCCTTCGCCACGACGGTGGGTATGTCCGGCCACGACGACGCCTATCCCGTATGGTTTGTAGAGGGCATGGCCCAGGCCGCCGGCGGCGATAACGGCTGGTCCAGGAACTTTAGCACCGCCTCGAACGCGGAGATTCAATCATTTCTCCGCTACGATGCGCTTACCGAAGACAGCCAGCCGGCGCACTACGGCGCAGGCTATCTGGCCGTCATGTACATGTCTTGGAAGGTCGCGGGCGGCGGCGAAGTGAACGACAAGAACTTGCAAAAGGGCTACAAGAAGATTCTCGGGGAGCTCGCATTGGGCAAGTCGCTCGACTCTGTAATAAAGGAAAACACCACGTACGATGGGTTCGATCATTTCGAGCGGTTCATGGGCATGGAAAACGAAACCAGCGACTTCGTGCGCGCGCTGCACACGGCAACGGGTACCGGCAGCGGCTCGATATTCGGCCTAAGCTCGCCTTGGGACGATCTCTTCCCGGACGCGGAAACGGAGGCGGGCTTCATGGAGGTCGATCCCGATTCCGCGTGGGTTATCAATAAATACCCGGACGGCTATTCGCCCGGACGCGGCGGCGGACTCTACGACGACGGGAGTTGGATTGGCGATACAAGCGCCCCGAACAAATATTTAGGCGGCGGAGGCGGCCTATACGGCGGTCTGCACATCCAATCCGGCGCGAACGAGGGCGACTATATCAAGCTCACGGTAGGCAAGATGGACTCGGGCTCGATCGGGAAAAGGCACGCGTACGGCTTTTTGGAAAAGGCTTTGAACACGACCGACGTTAAGACGCGCGAAACGGCAACCGAGGCAATCGACGTGACAAACGGCGCGATAAACATGATATCCACGCAGCGCGCCGCCTTGGGAGCTATGCAAAACAGGCTGGAGCACAAGATGAACAACCTCAGCACGTCGGAGGAAAACCTGGCGAGCGCCGAAAGCCGTATCCGCGATATAGACATGGCGAAGGAAATGACGGATTATGTCAAGAACGGGATCTTGTCACAGGCGGCCACGGCTATGCTGTCCCAGGCCAATCAGCAGACGGGGGCGGTGCTTAGCCTGATTAGCTAGGTAGGCGTTGTTTAATTGTAGGGGACGATGGCAATCGTCCCGAGCCCTATCTGCGGGCGGATTGCCCTCCGCCCCTCCAGTGCCGATTTGATTAATATACGTTTGCCTAAGAATACAATATCATACTTCCACTTACGGGTGTAAATCACAGGATTTATGCCCTTTTATATTAACTCTCCCGCATTATCCCGATATTAATATAGTACGGGCAAGATTATCGCAAATCAAAGGATTGAGTGAATTTTCAAGGAGGAAAGAAATGATAAGTCCAAGCGCATACAGGCCCCCGACGGGAGTGGATATGCGGGAGCAAAGGCGGCGGCGTTACGCCGAGTCGATGGAAGCGAGCTACGCCAAGCAGCTCGAAGACGCGCAGCGCAGCACAAGAGAAATGGCGGGGCGGTACGGAAGCGGAGAGCCGCAGCTGATACAGCGGGCCTCGAAAGGGGAGTATTCCGAGCCCGAGATAAAAAACGAGAGCCACTATCCAAAGCTTTCAAACGAAAAAGCGCAGGCCATGATCGAGCGGATGCGTCAGCACGCGCGGGATCGCCAAAACGGCAACGGCGGCCTGACGATACGCATGGAGCCACAGGAAGGCTACAACGCCGACGGCTTTGCCCACCAGACAAATCAGGTGGATCAGATCGAGGTCGAGCGGCTATTTTCCAGAGGCCCGAACGGGGATTACAGCAGCAGCTATTTCTTCGACAGGGACAATATTCCCAAGAAAAACTTCCTGGACGACGCTGTCGCGCAGTATAAGGAGCGCTATGAGTCGCTGAACGCTCTGGAATACGAGTCCGAGCAGGAGAAGCTCATGACGCTGAGCTATCTCGACCAGGACTTCAACGCGTATGCCCATACGGCGTTTAGGAGAGCGGGGCTTTCGGACGAGGACGTACAAATCGCCGCCGATACCTTCTCCCGTGAGTTCCGTATGGGTATGATAAGCGGCCAGGGCATAGAGCAAAGCCAGCTAAACGCTCTGCGCAAGCTCAACGAGCTAAGCCCGAGCTTTATTCAGCAGGTGCAGTATTCCGGGTATTCGTTTGATTTCGGGGCGTAGGGGGTTGTTTCCGTAGGAGCGGCGGCTTGCCGCCCGCGTGATTAATGGCTTTTTGGTAACTAAATATTGAGAATCATGCCTGTACAGCATGCATATATCGTAATGAGAACAGCCGTTTTGCGCGGCTGTTTCGCCATTTTAACGCTTGGAGAAACAACAGCGTAAGTTTTGTAGGTTGTTTCTCATAAAACATATCTCACCTTCGTATGGCGCATGGCTGTCTTAATTTGTCGAAATCTCATGAAATATATAAATTATTATAGTAATATATGAGATCGATTGCATAATATATGCGTTTTAGGGGATATATCATGTCTGACGAAGCAGTAAAAAATGCGAAACGAGAAAAATATTGGGGTAGCATAAACAGCAGGATTTCTAAGAGTTTGTGCCTAGATAATTACTCTTTTGCTTCGAGCGGAAAAGAAGTTCTATTATGCGCCATTGAAGAGACTCCGGACTATTTTAAGCCCGGAAAGCACGCAGGCATGCCGTTTGATGCCGTTGTATTACGAATGGATTATGAATCGGCAAAAGAATTAGCAGAAGGACTAAAAAGGTATTGTGAGGAACGGGAAGCCCCTGTGGAGGCGGACTGATGCCAGATGCTCCAGCAACGAAAAATAATTTGCTATTCTTAAATGATACGGCAAGGCGGCCTAGATCGTATTATACAAGCGCAAAAAAGCAGCCTGCAGAATCATCGTGGGATGCTCCAGATGCAATTTTAGATACCATGGAGTATAATATAAGCGAAGCAGCGGTACTATTAACAGACGATAATAGTCGTAAGGAGGTGACAGCCGTGGCCGAACAAGATAGATTCTACGATTGGTTCAAAGCTGACATGCGTGCAAACGAAGAGCGCCAGCGCGCAATGGAGGCTCGAATAGAAGCGCACGCTTTAGAATCCGAAAAGCGCTTAAACGAGCATATGAAGCAAACAGAAGCGCGGATGGATGCCCAAATGTCGCGTATTGAAGCTCGTTTCGATAAGATCGATGATAAAATGGAAGTCATGCAAACCAGATTAGAAGAAAAGATAGAAACAAAGCTGCACTATGTTAACGGAATGGTCATTACTGCTATTGCTGGTATAGGCGCTATTGCGGTAGCAGTTGTAATTGCGTTGTTCGTAAAATAAGAACAATTTCATGCGTGAATCTGACCGCCGCCTCCCGGCGGTTTTTCTTGTCTTCTCCCTATAGGACATGCTATAATCCCCTCAAGACACGACGAAGGGAGAAGAATACACTTGCAATACTCTCATGAAGTAGAAGAGATGACTTGCGTGGCCAAGGGCGCGAAGCACGGCCCTGCGCCCATCCCCGAAGAGGGAAAATGGGTAAAAGCCAAGGAGATCAAGGACATATCCGGCCTGACGCACGGCGTGGGCTGGTGCGCTCCGCAACAGGGCGCGTGTAAGCTTACGCTGAACGTAAAAGACGGCATAATCGAAGAGGCGCTGGTCGAGACGATCGGCTGCTCGGGCATGACGCACTCGGCGGCTATGGCTGCGGAGGCGCTCTCCGGGAAGACGATTCTCGAAGCGCTCAATACCGACCTCGTTTGCGACGCGATCAACACCGCCATGCGCGAGCTGTTCCTGCAAATCGTCTACGGGCGTACGCAGAGCGCGTTCTCCGAAGACGGGCTGCCTGTCGGCGCGGGCCTTGAAGACCTGGGCAAGGGCCTAAGGTCGCAAATTGGCACGATGTACTCCACAAAGAAAAAGGGCGTGCGCTATCTCGAAATGGCGGAAGGCTACGTTATCAAAATCGGCCTGGACGCGGACGATGAAGTTATCGGCTATCAGTTCGTACATCTTGGCAAGATGATGGAAGCCATAAAAAAGGGCAAAGACCCCAAGGAAGCCTACGAATGCAACGTCGGCTCATACGGCCGGTTCGCGGACGCTGTGAAATACATCGATCCGCGGCATCAGTAGAGGGGAGGCGAAGTATATGATACGTTTTGAAGGTTATGAAAGGCGCATCGCCAAAATCGACGGCGCGCTGAAGCAGCTTGGTTTCGAGAATCTGGAGGCCGTGCGCGACTATGTTACTGAAAAGGGCGTAGACGTCGATTCCATCGTCCGCTCGATCCAGCCCATCGCGTTTGAAAACGCCGTTTGGGCGTATACGCTTGGCGCGGCGATTGCGCTGAAAAAGGGCTGCACGAAGGCCGCCGAAGCGGCTGAAGCTATCGGCGAAGGCTTGCAGGCGTTCTGTATCCCCGGCTCCGTCGCGGATCAGCGCGCCGTCGGCATCGGTCACGGCAACTTGGCCGCCATGCTCTTGCGCGAAGAGACGAAATGCTTCTGCTTCCTCGCCGG